>CAZSUX010000064.1:0-11946 GCA_964610135.1 uncultured bacterium
GATGTCGGCTCCCTGCGGCCCGTAGATGTACCTTTCCTCTTTGTAGAGCCCTGCTTCACGAACCTGCTTCAGCTCGGTCTGCAGGAACTCCTTCATCTTGCCGTAGGCCATTCAGTCCTCCTTGGTAGGGGACTGTCCCCGCACGGGGACTGTCCCCAGAACTCTGACTTCTTCGTTCACTATCTCAACGCCGGAGCTCGTGCCGATCCGTGTCGCTCCGGCTTCAATCATCTTCAGGGCGGTGGCGTAGTCACGTATACCGCCCGACGCTTTCACTCCGACCCGGCCCGCCGCGACCCGGGCGACCAGCATTACATCTTCGACCGTTGCGCCGCCGGTTGAGAAACCGGTAGAGGTCTTAACGAAAGCCGCACCCGATTCCGCTACCAAGCACGTCGCCCGCTCTTTCTCTTCTCCGGTCAGCAGGCACGTTTCGATAATAACCTTGACCGGCCGCTTTTGGGCTGCATCGAGCACCCGGTGAATATCCGAGACGACCATTTCATCAGCGCCCGCCTTGAACCAGCCGATGTTCATCACCATGTCCAGCTCGTCGGCCCCGAGGTTGACCGCTGCCGCCGCCTCGGCCGCCTTGGCCTCACGCAGCGTCGCGCCGAGCGGGAACCCGATGACCGCGCAGACCTTGACCTCGCTCCCTTGCACCTGCCTCCGGCACAGCGGCACATAGCCGGAATTGACACAGACGCTGGCGAAGCCCGCTTCGACGGCCTCCACGCAAAGCTGTTCGACCTGCGATGGTGTGGCGTCGGGCTTGAGCAGAGTGTGGTCAATCAGCCGGGCGATACCCACGTTCCGAATATTACCACAATGCGGAAGCGACTCAAGTCCTGCCACTGGACGTGCCGGCTCGGCGTTGACTCCCCGCTGCCCGGCCCTACGATTAGCAGCCATGCTCGGCAGCCGCTCGTCCTTCGTCCCTCGCCCACCACCGCTGGCCTCGGCGGCCCCGGTGGGACAGTGCGCCCCGAGCTCCGCACTCCTTCTCGTCGCAATCGGCTGCCTTGGGTTTGCCGGCCAGCTCGTCCTGCTGCGTGAGCTGATGGCCGCATACGGCGGCAATGAGTTCTCCGTCGGTGTCACCATCGCTGCCTGGATACTCTGTGAAGCGCTCGGTGCCTGGCTTGCCGGCCGGCTTCGTTCTTCTCCTCCCTCCTCTCTCCTCCCTGCTCTCTCTGTCCTCTTCTCTCTTGCTGCGGTTCCCGCCGCCGTCCTGGTGCGACCCGCGCTGGGAATCCTACCCGGGGAGACACTTTCGATCCCCCTCCTGCTCCTGGCGACCTTTGCGGTCGTACTGCTGCCTGCCGCGGCCCACGGCGCGTTGTTCGTGACCGCGGCCGCGCACCGGACGCAGGGCATCGGCTCGGCGTACGTCTGGGAGGGCGTAGGGACCGTCATGGCCGGTGTCGCCTGCTTCTTCCTGCTCAACCGTCTCCCCTCGCTCGCAGTCGTTGCCCTGTTCTCGCTACCGCTCGCTGCTGCAGTATTCAGATACCCAATCCACCGTCGCCGGCCCAGGCGGCCCCTGTCGGACAGTACGCCCCTCGTCCCGTTTCTGCTCTCCGCCTTCGCGGTTGCCGCGCTCGTCTTTGCCCGGCCGATCGAACGGATGGCATGGAACACGGCCTGGCGCGGCCAGCGGGTAGCAGGGGTAACCAATTCGCCCTATGGCAAGATTATCCGGCTTGAACGGGCCGGTCAGCAACTCATCCTCTACGACGGTCTGCCGGTCCTGACCGTGCCGCCGACAGCAACCGAGCGCATAGAGGAACTCGCGTTGCTGCCGGTGCTCGTGCATCCCGCACCCCGCCGCGTGCTGATTCTCGGCCACAACCTCGCAATCCCGGCCGCGCTTGCCCACTTCCGACCGGACATCGAACTCGCGACCGTCCAACTCGACCCGCTCCTGGCCCGCGCCTGCCTTGCCGCTCTGTCTTCGGACTCCTCTCCCCTCCCTCCTCTCTTCTCCCTCACTCTTGCCGACCCGGTTTCGTTCCTTCGCACCACCCAGGACACGTATGACTGCATCATCCTGACCGACGCGGCGCCATCCAGCCTCGGCGAGAGTCGCCTGTTCACACGCGAGTTCTACCGGCTCTGCCGCTCGCGCCTCGCGCCCGACGGCTTGCTTGCCACTGCCGGGCCGGGAAACCCGACCGGGCTGTCGCCCGACCTCGTGGGGCTCATCTCGACGCGGCTGCGGACGCTCAAGACCGCGTTTGGCCACGTCCTGCCGCTCGCGGCCGACTTCCCGCTCCTGCTCGCGTCCGACCGCCCGCTCAGCGTCGCGACCGAGACGCTGGCCTCACGCCTTGCCGGGCTTTCAGAAACGCCGAGGCTGCTTGACTCAGGCTATGTCGCCGGTCTGCTCGACCCGTTCCGCCAGCGTGCCCTGGCATCAGCCCTGCAACCTGGAACACGGAACCTGGGGGCTGGAACCTCTTCCGCTGCATCCCCGCGCGAGCTGTTCCTGAACATGGTACGCGAGAACCGGCTCACGTCACCGGCGTTCGGAGCCCTGTACGCGCGGCTGGGTTCTTCGTCCGTCGTTCATCGTTCATCGTCCACCGTTCTGCTTCTAGGCGCGGCGCTGCTGCTCGTCGGCCTCGCCGGCGCGCGCGCAGGCGGCCGTCCATTCAACCGCGGGTTCGCGATTCTGACTTCGGGTTTTTCGGGCGCGGCCGTATCGTCGCTGCTGATCTTCGCCTGGCAGGTCCGGTTCGGCTCGGTCTTCTCGGGCGTCTCCCTGCTGGTCGCAGCGTTCATGCTCGGCACCGTGTTCGGCGGCACCCTCGGCACCCGCTTGCCGCTCCCGGCCCATCGCTCATCGCTCATCACTCATAGCTTTCTCGCTTCGGACCTCGTCCTTGCCGCGTGTGCCGCCACCACGCTGGCCCTCATTCGCGGTGGCCCGGCCGGCGTGTTCCTCGTCGCCAACTGCCTCGTAGGTTCCTGCCTCGGGTTCCAGTTCGCCCTCGCCGGGTCCATAGTCCATAGTCCTTCGTCCATCGTCTCGGCGCCGGACTCTGCTGCCCGTCGCGCCGGCGTCCTGACCGCGCTTGACCTGGCCGGCGGCAGCCTCGGCGGAATCCTGACCGCGCTTCTCATTGTGCCGGTCTTCGGCATCGGTGCGGCGGCGCTGGCCGCGGGCGCGGTCAAGCTCGTCAGCGCGCTTATCCAACTGACGCCAGCCCGCGCGCCTTCGCCGCCCTGATTTGACACCCTGCCGCTCGCTCCATAGAATGGCCGGGTGAAAATCCCTCTGGTTCTGGCCCTTTTCGCTCTTCTGACGGCCACGGCGGCTGCGCAGGGCCAGCCGGCTGCGGCCACCGGCGCAGCGTCGGCCAGCGCGGCCGGCCCAGGAGGGTCGTCCGTCCTGAAACTGCCCGGGGTCGAAGCCCCGATCATCTCCGACCAGTACTTCCTGGCGCCCGGCGACCGGCTTCAGGTCACTGTCCAGGGCAGCGTCGTCTACTCGTACGAAGCAACCGTGACATACGAAGGCAAGGTCAACATCACCATCCCGGTCAGCAACAACCGACAGGAAGTAATCGACGTCATTCTGGTTTCAGGCCTGACGCTGGCCGCGGCCCAGGATACGCTCACCATGGTGATGGGCCGCTACTTCAAATCGGCCAGGGTAAAGCTGACTCTCACCGGGCTCCGTTCCGGAATAGTCTTCCTGACCGGCGAGGTCCAGAATCCGGGTGCGTACGACGCCCTGCCGGTCGAGCGCGTCTCACAGATCATCACCCGGGCCGGCGGCATCGCGCCACTCGGCACCCGGACCCACATCGAGCTTATCCGCAGCGGACGAGTCTACTCCATCGTTAACATCGAGCGATTCGAGACGGGTGGCGACCTGCTCGCCAACCCGTACGTACAGTCGGGCGACGTCATCCAGGTACCCACAGTAGAAGGTCTGGCCATGGTGAAAGGAGCGGTCTTCGGCCGGGGCGAGTACCGCTTGCGCGCGCCGTCGGCCCAGACCCCGGACGCGGAAAGAGAACGGCTGAGCGAGGGCATCTACGAACTCAGCCCGGGCGCGCGCGTATCCGACGTGATTTCACAGGCCGGCGGCATCACGCCCTGGGCGGACCTCTCCAACAGCTACATCGAGCGCCTGGTGGTGGGAGGAAAGGGCGAGCGGAAGAAGCTACCGGTCGACCTCCATCGCATCATCTTCGAGCGGGACTCGGCGGGCGATATCGACATGCAGAATGCCGACATAGTCGTTGTGCCGCCCTTCGACACGCTGGTCTACGTCGAGGGCGAGGTCACTGAACCCGGCCCGTTCCCGTTCGTTCCCGGCTTGAGAGTCAGTGACTATGTCGGCCAGGCGGGCGGGCCGACGGCCAACGGCAGGCCTGGGTCGGTCTACGTGTTGCGTGAGGGAAAGCGCATCTCGGGACGCGGTAACCCGGTCATGGAGTCGGGCGATATCGTGATGATGCCGCGCGTCGCGGTTAAGTGGTGGCAGGACTACGTTTCGATAGCCAGCGCGATCGCCGTGCCGATTGCATCATTGCTCGTCACCATAGCCTTGACAAGATAGAGACAATCGCAGCAGACGCCCGGCCTTTCGGCCGGGCGTCTGTTTTCTGGTGCTTAGGTCAGCGGTATCGCGCGATCTTTGCCAGTCGCCGCGAGTGCCGGCCGCCGGCGAATCCGGTCCTGAGCCACACGCCGACAATCCGCCGGGCCAGAACCACCGACACGAAGCCCGCCCCAAGGCACAGCACATTGGCGTCATTGTGCTCGCGCGACAACCGGGCCAGTCGAACACTGCCGGCCAGGGCCGCACGCACCCCACGCACTTTGTTCGCAGCGATGGACATCCCGATGCCGGTCGAGCACATGAGGATACCGCGATCAGCTTGGCGCCGGGCGACGGCACCAGCGACCCTGAACGCATAGTCGGGATAGTCGACCCGGTCCGCACTCGCCGGCCCGAAGTCGATGACCTCGTGGCCGCGCGCGGCCAGCCAGCGCTTCAGTTCCTCCTTGAGCGCGAACCCGCGGTGGTCCGCACCGAGCGCGACCTTCACTTCACGAACGTCAGCCAGTTGTGCTTATCCGGGCTCTTGCCGTCGATGATGGCGAAGAAAGCCTCCTGCAGCTGCTTCGTGACCGGCCCGCACTTGCCCGCGCCGACGGTGACCTTGTCCACCGAGCGAATCGGCGTCACCTCGGCCGCGCTGCCGGTGAAGAAGACCTCGTCGGCGATGTAGAGGATCTCGCGCAGCATCATCGTCTCGACCACGCTGTAGCCCAGCTCGCGAGCGAGCGTGATGACGGTCGCGCGGGTGATGCCGGGGAGGATGGTCGCGTGCAGTGGCGGTGTGTGGATGACCCCGTCCTTGATGATGAACAGGTTTTCGCCCGAGCCCTCGGAAAGGAATCCGTTGACGTCGAGCGCGATGCCCTCGACAAAACCGTACTTAATGGCTTCCATCTTGATGAGCTGCGAGTTCATATAGTTGGCGCAGGTCTTCGCCATTGCCGGGAAAGTGTTCGGCGCCATCCGGTTCCACGACGAGACCATTACGTCGACGCCCTGCTCCAGCGCTTCGGGCCCGAGGTACTTGCCCCAGTACCAGGTGATGAGCGCGATGTCCACCGGGCAGTTGAATGGGTTGACGCCGAGCTCCTTGTAGCCGCGGTAGACGATCGGCCGGATGTAGCACTCCTCATGCTCGTTCTTCTGGATGAGCTCGACCATCGCCTGGTTCACCTGTTCCTTGGTGAACGGGATGTCCATCCGGTAGATCTTCGCCGAGTTGAACAACCGGTCGGTGTGCTCCTTCTGGCGGAAAATCGCCGGCCCCTTGGGCGTCTTGTAGCAGCGGATGCCCTCGAACACACCCGAGCCGTAGTGGATCACGTGCGAGCAGATGTGAATGTTCGCGTCCGCCCAGGGCACGTACTTGCCGTTTATCCAGACGTACTTCGACTTCGTTTCTTCAAGACCCATATTACCTCCTGCTTAAACAAAAGCGGGGCCATCGGCCCCGCCGTGTGCAATCCGTTTCGAGAATCAGCGGTAACGCCACTTTCGATGCCTGTTGCCGCCGCACCGGGCTCGGCGACCTTTGCATGCCGGCGAAGGGAGTCGAACCCCTGACACTCGGATTATGATTCCGATGCTCTACCAACTGAGCTACGCCGGCAGGAAACTCATTCTAGCCATGCTGCTGCGGCTGTCAAACACGACCAGCCGCAATCTGAAGGACAGAGTATAAAGGACTGGTGACAAAGCAGATAGGAAAGTCCAAAATCCGACTTCGCCATTTCCCCTTTCCCCTTTGCTTTGTCCTTACTACTTTGTCCTTCGGACTTTCGTGTGTATACTTGGCCATGCTCAAGACCGGCTCCAAACCGCTGATTCTCCTGACCAACGACGACGGCATCGAGGCCCCGGGCTTGAAGGACTTGCACGACGGCCTCAAAGGGCTGGGCCGTACCTGGGTCGTCGCGCCGGCGGTGAACCAGTCCGCCTCGAGCCACTCGTTCAGCCTGCGCAAGCCTATCAAAGTCTGGCGCCTGCGGCCGCGCTGGCTTGCGGTCCACGGCACGCCGACCGACTGCCTGCTCATATCGCACCACGGCGTCCTCAAACGCAAGATCGACCTCGTCTTCTCCGGCATCAACGACAGCCCCAACCTCGGTGACGACGTTCTCTACTCCGGCACAGTGGCCGCCGCAATCGAAGGCACGATGCTCGGTATGCCTTCGGTGGCAGTCTCCTATCTTCAGGCCGGTGAGAATCGGGCGACCGCTGTCCGGTTCCTGCGTGCGCTCGTCCCGCTCCTGCTCGGTGGTGTGCTCCCGAAGAAGACGCTGCTCAACGTCAACATCCCGGCCGGCGATGTCAGAGGAATCAAGGTCACGCGTCTCGGCCGGAGAATCTACCGTGACATGGCGATAAAGGGCACGCTGCCCGACGGCGGCATATCGTGGACAATCGACGGCGAGATGGCGTTCGAGGGAACCGCGGGTACGGATTTCGAAGCGGTCTATTCCGGCTACATCTCGGTCACGCCCCTTCACCTCGACATGACGTACCACGCCGAGATCGAACGACTGCAGAGGTCCTTCTCCGACCTCAAACTAGGCTAGGACCCCGGACGTCGAAGTGAGACCACCGAGAGCAAGCTACAAGTGCCGGAAGATGCCGCTTGCATCCTCTTGGTGCCTTTGTACCTTGGTGTCGAAGCCAGCATTCCGCTCTGCCTTTTGACTTGGCCCGCGCCGCCCCTATAATTCCGCAGGAGCTATAATGACACGAACCGAAGCCTACGATCTCGTGACGTCGATGGTCACGAACAAGAACCTGTTGAAGCACATGCTCGCCACCGAGGCCTGCCTGCGCGGTCTGGCCTGCAAGCTCGGCGAGGACGAAGAGAAGTGGGGCCTTGCCGGCCTGCTCCACGACGTCGACTACGACCAGACCAAAGACGACACATCCAAGCACGGTACCGTCGGTGCGGAGATCCTCATTCAGAAGGGCGTGGAACCAGACATCGTCCAGGCTGTGAAGGCCCACGTCTGCGCGGTGCCGATCCAGTCCAAACTCGACCGCGCGCTCTACGCGGCCGACCCGATTACCGGCCTGATTGTCGCCGCCGCGCTCATGCACCCGACCAAGAAGCTCGCAAACGTGGATGCCGAGTTCATCCTGCGCCGGTACAAAGAAAAGAAGTTCGCCGCCGGCGCCAACCGCAAGCAGATTGCCACCTGCTCCGAACTCGGGCTCTCGCTCGAAGAGTTCACGACCATCTGCGTCGCGTCCATGCAGGCCATCGCGCCGGAATTGGGACTCTAGTTGAGGAACCAAATAGTCCAGAACTCAGAATCCGGAATCCAGAGTGCAGAAGTCCCGGACTTTCTGGATTCTGAATTCTGGTTTCTGAATTCTGAATTGTCCGGTGCCCGCAAATGACTTTCCAGGACATCATCCTGAAACTCCAGTCCTACTGGGCCGAGCGCGGCTGCGCGGTTCTTTCGCCCTACAACTCCGAAGTCGGCGCCGGCACCTTCAACCCCGCGACCTTCATCCGCGTGCTCGACGCCAAGCCGTGGAATGTCGTCTACACTGAACCGTCCAAGCGCCCGCGCGACGGCCGTTACGCCCAGAATCCCCTGCGAGTCCAGCAGTTCTGGCAACTGCAGGCTGTCCTCAAGCCCGCGCCAGCCGACATCCAGGACCTGTATCTCAAGAGCCTCGAAGCCATCGGCATCGACCTGAAGAAGAACGACATCCGCTTCACCGAGGATGACTGGGAATCCCCGACCCTGGGCGCGTGGGGACTCGGCTGGCAGGTCGAGCTGAACGGCATCGAAATCAGTCAGTTCACCTACTTCCAGCAGTGCGGCTCGATTGACCTGAAGGTCATACCGGTCGAGCTCACCTACGGGCTTGAGCGCATCGCCATGTTCGTGCAGAACGTCGACTCCATCTTCAACGTGAAGTGGAACGACAGCCTGACCTGGGGTGACGTCTACCGCCAGAACGAAGAGGAGTTCTCCAGGTTCAACTTCGAGGAAGCCGACGTGGCGCTCTACCGTGAGATGTTCGACCGGTTCGAGTCCGAGGCGCAGCGGCTCTTGAAGCTCGGGCTCGTCTATCCGGGCTACGACCATGTCATCAAATGCTCGCACTTCTTCAACCTGCTCGAAGCCCGCGGCGCCATCAGCGTATCGGAGCGGCAGAACTACATCGCCCGCGTCCGCCGCCTTGCCCGCCTGACCGCTACCACTTACCTGGCCAAGGTAGAGCCCGAACAGAAGTAGCCGACCCTCTCCGCGTCTTCCACTGCAACCTGCCAACCGACGCCGAGTCGCCCTGACGCCGATGGTAGGGTCTCTCATACTTCAACTGGTAACTCGCGGCGAAGCCGCGCCCCCTTTCTTCTTCGCCCTCCAAATGGATCGGGAGTTGGCTTGATTGGGCTGCACTGCAGGCTGTAATCTGACGTGGATGCAGTGCGGTCGGTGATCCCGAACCACGTACTCAAACTCTTCTGGGATGCGGACAAGTCCGGCATCGACGTCAAAAAGCACTCTCGGTACATCATCTGCCGCGTGCTCGACTTCGGCGATACGCCCGAGGTCCGCTGGCTCTTCGACACCTACAGCGAAGAGGCCATCAAACAGGTTGTTGCCGCCAGTCCGTCCCTGCATCCCAAATCCCTGAACCACTGGCGGAAGCGGTTCGGCCTGGCGACCGATGACGTCTTGGCCGACCGCGTTGCTGAGAAGCCCGGTGTTTGACCAAGTCCTGCCACCCGAAACGCTCGAGCTTCTCCGCGACCTGAGTGGCGAGCTTGCGCAGCAAGGCCTCTACCTTGCCGGCGGAACCGGCCTCGCGCTCCAACTTGGGCACCGCGTTTCCGAAGACTTGGACTTCTTCACAGCGGCTGAATTCGACCCGGTCTGGCTGGCCCGGCGGCTGGAACAAAGACCCGGCTACTCCGAAACGCTCGTCAGCAAGGGCGCGCTCTACTGCCGGATAGCCGGGGTCAAGCTCTCGTTCCTGCACTACCCGGTGCCGCTCAAGCATCCGACCGCTGAGTATCTCTCAGCCAGGGTTGCCGACTGGCGCGACATTCTGGCGGAGAAGTTCAAGACTCTGTCACAGCGTGGTAGTCGCCGCGACTTCTACGACGTCTATGCCTGCCTCACGCTGAGGACGCTATCGGTTGCCGAAGCCGCCAGCATCTTCAAAGGTCGGTTCGCCGGGACAAGCATCAACTACCAGCACGTGCTCAAAAGCCTGACTTGGCACAAAAACGCTGACGCTGAACCCGACCCACGGCTGCTGATACGCGCCGACTGGGCCGAGGTCAAGTGGTTCTTCGAATCACGCGCCACCGAGTTCGCCAAGAACCTGGCCTGACCGCTACTACTCATTTAGCCAAGGTCGAGCCGGAACCCAAGCCGGCCTAGTCTTCCGTCCGCGGCCGATCTGCAATCCGAAATGGCGTGGAGTTCTGGCCCTAGGTCATTCGGACTTCAATCGTCATTGACCTCGGCGGTCCCTGTCTGACAGCGCGGGATTCGGATTTGAGAATTGCCCGCCCGGCGGGCCCCAATCTGCAATCTGAAATGGCCTTCGGCCCTTACGGCCCCGCGCGCGTCAGGAATCCTCCGCCGTCTCGACGTGATTCCCCTACGACTGAACCTCAACCTTAACCTCTACCTGGTCCTTCCACGGCCTTAGCCGATTTGGCCCCTCTCGCTCGCTTCGGCCGGTCGTCAGTTACCTTTGGGAAATGCTACTGCGGTCGCCGCCGCGCCGGTTGGACGGCAGCAACGGGAATGCCCGAAAACCGCCTTCTCTATCGCCGGGATCCGCGGCCTAACCTGGTGGCGTCCCGATCGAAAGGACGGCCGACCGCGTCACTGACAGTCGGCGGTATCGCTGAGCACCGTGTTGTTGCCGTCGGCGTCGTACCAGAAGATCTCGAGCCAGAACGGTTTGTCGAGGTGCATCCCGGCCGGCGCGGACTTGCTGATCGTGATTCGCGTGGGCTGGCCGGGGATGAACAGCTCGGTTGTGCTGGAGTTGTAAATCCCGTGCGGGCTGTGCCAAACTGCGCTGACACGGGCCGCGACATCAAGCGGGTCGGACTTGCCGTCGGTCCTCGACATCGTCGCTTCGAAGGTGCAGGTCACGGTGTTGACGTTCGACCCGCCCTCGGGCTGGTCGATGATGGCGACGTGGACCAAGACGTCCTCCCGTACGTCCTCGCAGCTGGAACTAGAACCGACAAAGGCGAAGAAGAACAGGCAGGCGGCAATGGTCAACGGCAGGAACCTGAGGATACGTTTCATCGGGCCATTCCTTTCTCGACGTGCGGTGTGCACTGCGCATTGCCGGCAGGACGGTCACCGCAGGCTTCGCGGACACGCTACTTACCCCCATATCCCCAAGCCGGATTCGGACCGGTCACGGTCAGCATTCTAGGACTCGCGGGCGGGCGTGTCAAATGGGCAGCCGCGCGTCAGGAATCGCTTATTGTCCCCGGAATTCCCGGAGTCGTGCCGTCAGCCCTGCCCGGAGTCCGCAGGTCGGGGGCAGGTTTGGCCGCAGCGGCCCACGTCTGGCAGTGCGTCCGCTACTTTCGTGTCATGGTGGTAAGATCCCGAATCTGGGTGATCTGCGGAATCTGTGGATGATCCTGAAAGCCGATGCCCGCCGGAAGGCCGGCGGGCATTCGGGTTCAAAGTCACCGCTGGGAAAGTCATTTCTGTCTCTCCCGGTCGTCCTCAAGGACCCTGTCCTCGGGACTTCCATGCGCCTGAGCTTAAGTCATCAGGCCGCCAGCGGTCTCAATTGGCGTCGGGAGCGGGGAAACAAGGGGGTTATTTTGGTGGGTTGGGAAGGAGGGATACCCGCTCCCGACAAATCTTATGTTAGTCTCCCCCGAACCCACTACCCCTTGGGGGAAACCTCTCCGGATTGTGAAAGAACGATCTTGCCGTCTGCGACCGATACCGAAACCTCCACAGGCCTGCTCTTGAGGATCAGTTCCGCGAGCGGATTCTCGACCAGACGTTGGATGACTCGCTTGAGCGGCCGCGCCCCGAAGTCCGGGTCGTAGCCTTCCTGCGCAAGTACATCCCCAACACCTCGGTTAAGTATAAGACCCACCCCCTGCTCTGTCAACAAATCTCTCACGCGGGCAAGCTGGATGTCCACAATCTTCCTGATGTCCTCCCGCGACAGCGGACTAAAGACCACGACGTCGTCGATTCGGTTGAGGAATTCGGGCCGGAAGCTCCGGCGCAGGAGCTGCATCAGTTCGTCGCGGTCGAAGCGGCCCTGCCGTGCCAGCTCCGTGCCGAGGTTCGAGGTCATGATGATGATGGTATTCTTGAAGTCCACGGTCCGGCCGTGGCCGTCGGTCAGCCGGCCGTCGTCGA
>CAZSUX010000065.1:0-11761 GCA_964610135.1 uncultured bacterium
GCATCTCGATTTCCTACAACGGCCCGGCAGCAGTAGAAGACGACGAGGTCTACGAGTACCACGAGGAGTAGCGCCCGATGCCGGCAGCCACAAGCCCCAAGCTGTCCGTAAGGTGGTGCTGACGGAATAGCAGCGCGGCGGGCGGGCGGAGATAGGACAGGGGCGAGACGATGCGGTTGGTGGCTGACGGCCTACAGCTTACGGCATGCGTGAGTTGGACACGAGGCCGAGACGCGGCTAGAATGGCCTGACACGCTATGAAGCCGGTCAAGTTCTCGGACCATGCCCGCCTGGAGATTGATCGGCGGGACATTCCCGCTGAGGTGGTCGAGCAGGTGCTGAGCAATCTGGAACAGGTCGTCCCAGAGCATGGCGGCCTCACGGCCCGGCAGTCACGCGTTGAGTTGGAGGGAAAGCAGTACCTCGTGCGCGTGATTGTTGCGAAGCAGCCGGGTGCCGCAGTCGTTGTGACGGCGTATCGAACCAGCAAGGTCGGCAAGTATTGGAGGTCGGAATGAAAGTCACGTATGACCAGCAAGTGGATGTTCTGAGAGTGGTATTCAGCGGAGCGAAGATTCAGGAGAGCGACGAGGACAAGCCCGGTGTCATTCTGGACTACGACCAGGACGGCAACGTGGTCGGGATCGAGATTCTGAACGCCTCAAAGCGAGTGGAGAATCCCCGCTCGGTCGAGTACGCTGTCGCAGGCTGACCTCCGAATTCCGGCCCGAACCAGGGCGCGCACCACGGCATGACAAGATGGTCGAGTTCGCGGAGAGCGATTAGTGACAAGCGATTAGTGATGAGTGCGGAGCTAGGAGCGAGGAGCGGGCCGATGAGCGATAAGCCCGGAACGATGAGTAGTGGGCACAACAGACGGTGGAGCCGACCGAGACGATCCTGAAGCTGTACGGGCAGGGGTCGGGGGTCCGGTAATCGTACATCCCTGGGCGATGAACGGGCGAAAGGCGAACGGCGTGCGTATGCGTGCGCCGTCGAGCGTCCGCAAGGTGGTGCTGACGGAGTAGGAGCGCGGCGGGCGGGCGGAGATAGGTCAGGGGCGCGAGGGGTGCGCTCCAGTTTCTTGACAGTGCTGGTTTTGGTAGTAACCTAACAGAGGTTCCGGGGGCAGTCCCCTAAGATAACGATAAGGAGTGTCAGATGAAGAGATTGGTTTTGGCCGTGTTGACCGGAGTTGCGGCGCTGGCCGCATTGTTCGTGATCCAGGGTTGCGGCGTGCTCGGCGGGCCGCCGACCGGTGTGGCGGTGAGTGCCGGGCCTGAGGAATCGGACAGCACCGTGTTGGTTAACTGGACCACGCCGGCCGAGGGGTCGCCGGACAAGTACATGGTTCACTTTCGGCCGATTACCGATTCCGGATTCACCGTCCTCGGCGAGACGACGGCGACATCATACGCCCACAATCCGCACGGGTTGACCGGCCAGTACAAGGTTGCGGCCGTGTTCGGGGGGGAGTCGTACGAGGGCGCGGACAAGCCGACCACGGTTCCGGTTGCGACCGGTGCGATTACGCTGTTTGAGATCAACGCGGACTCGAGCCGGTGCGGGTTTGGGTGGTCCCGGGATTCGGGCATCGGCAAGCTATACGCGATGACCGACAGCGCGAACTGCGCCTTTGTTGATTTCTACGTTTCCGACCTGCAGGCCGGGGTAGGCGGCGAGCTGGATATCGTCAGCCCGAACAAGGCCGACTCAGTTGACTCCGGGGCGGTCGGGATAGTGCCTCATGCCGCATGGAAGGCGAATGGCTTCACCAACCCGCTGTCGAATGTGCAGAATCCGGTGCCCGGGTATCAGCCGCCGCCGAACGCCAACTACTTCATCTATACCCAGATTACGATGCAGCCGTGCTACATCGGGTGCTACACCGCCAGCGATACAATGAAGCACTACGCCCTGATACAGGTTGACAGCGCCGACAAGGCGTCCGGCAAGGTCTGGCTTCAGTCGTGGTACCAGCTCGTGCCCGGGCTGAGGTTGATGCGACACTGAGGCGAATGACGAATGACGGACTGCCCGACGGGGGCCGCAGAGGCCAGGCGCGAATGACGAAGGGCGCAGCGTGGGTTTCGGGTTTCGGGCTTCGCACTTCCAGCCTGGCGCTTTGCATCGCGAGTCTATTCGTGCTGACCGGTTGCGGCGGGGCGGGGATGGCACCCTCGAACCTGAGGCTGCAGGCCGACAGCGACAGCACGGTCAAGGTCATCTGGAGCCTGCCGGTCGACGCCACACCGGACAAGTTCCTTGTCTACTTTCGGGCGGTCGGCGAGACGAGCTTCAGCCTCGTCGCGGAGACAACCGCAAATCTGTGGATTCACGACCCGAGCGGGGCCACCGGCTGCTACCGGGTCGAGGCGAAGTACGGAGCCGAGACCTACGCGGCGGGCACGACGCCTGGCACGGTTCCGGTCCGGACCGACACCGTGTCTCTGGTCGAGCTGAACGCCCCGGGCAATTCCGGCTTCGGCTGGGACCGGAAGACGGGCCGGGGCCGGACGTACTCGATGAACGATGTCCGCAGCGCGAGTTCGGTTGACTTCTACATCACCGACTTCAAGCCCGCGAACCTGAACCAGCCGCCGTACTCGGTTGCCAGCCCGGACATGGGGCCGAGCGACCCCGGTAATGTCGTGCCGACCGACTCCTGGCGGGTGAGCGCCTTCAGCGATTCGCAGCCGGATGAGAACGTGCTGCTGCCGTCGTCTTCGCCAACGTCCTATTTCAACTACACCGACATCCTGAACACGCCGTGCAGCATCGGCTGTTTCACGGCGGACAGCCACTACGCGTTGGTGAAGGTTCTATCCGCTGACGCCGAGAAGCACTGGGTGCTGGTGGAGACCTGGTACCAGCTCCTGCCCGGGCTGCGACTGACGAGGCACTAACGCGAAGTCCGAAGGCCGAAGTCCTAATGACGAAGTCCGGAACGGGATCCGAGGAGAGCAAGACCGGTGCCCCGCCAGCAAAGAAAGACGGCCCTTCGCCGGAGCTCGTGGAGCAGTTTCGGCAGTTCGAGGCCAGGGTCGATGAGGCCGTCCGGCTGATAGCACAGCTCAAACAGGATAAGCAAAGGCTCGAGGCGAGGCTTGAAGAAGCGACTCAGGCCCGGGCCGAGGCGGTGCGGCGGATTGATGCTCTGCTTGACAAGATTAACGGTCTGTTATAGAGTGAAGTTCGATGGGAGCCGATGAAATCAGTTATCGTTAACGTCTTTGGCAGTGATTACAACGTGAGAGCCGACAGCGGCGACGAACATATTCAGGAAGTTGCGGGAATCGTCGATCGGAAGATGAAGGAGCTTGACCGCCAGTTCAGTCAGGGCTCGAGCACGCGCACCGCGGTGCTGGCCTGCATGAACCTGGTTGACGAGCACCTTCGGCAGCGTCAGGATGACGCCCGTTGGATGTCACGCCGGGTCGGCGCTCTGACCGACAAACTGGAGTCCGTTCTTGGGGGCCGGTAGCCCGGCCCCATCATAAGGCTCCCTGCTGTGCTCGTGATAGTTGGCTGAGTCTTGAGCCAACACCCGTGCTGCGGGCGCTGCCATAGGGCCGTGGATTGCCCTCTTCATTGAGCGGCACGAAGCGGTCCTGAAGCGCCCAGTCTTACCGCGGGTTCATAGACTTGTCACTACACGGCACTGCGGGGTTTTGTTTTACTTGGAGGAAGCATGAGTCTGGTGAAAATAGTCCTGGCTATTGCCGGTTTCTTAGTTCTGGGAGTCGTAGGATTCTGGGTGGGGTTCGCAGTCAGCCGCCGGGCCGCCCGGCAACTGGTGAACGGCGCCGAGCAGGAGCGCGAGCGGACCGTCAAGCAGGCGCAGGAGGAGGCGGACCGGGCGCGGGAGAAGTCCGAGGCCGCGGCCAAGACCGAGTGGGAACGGGAGAAGCTGAAGTTCGAAACCCAGACCGCGACCACGCGCCGGGAGCTGGAACGGCTGGAGGCGAAGCTGTCCGAGCGCGAGAACTTCCTCTCCCGCCGGGACAGCGTCCTGACCCAGAAAGAGGCGGACCTGATCCGCAAGGACCGGGACATCGGGGCCCGGGACAAGGTCGTCCGGGCCAAGATGGAGCGGCTGGACCAGCTCATCAACCAGGAGAACTCAAGGCTCGAGCGGACCGCCGGCCTTTCTTCGGAGGAAGCGCGTCGCGAGTTGTGCCGGAATCTCGAGAACCAGGCCCGGCTCGAGGCGGCACAGATCATAAGGGACATCAAGGAGGAGGCCCGGGGCCACGCCGAAGAAGAGGCGCGGGAGATTATCATCCGGGCCATCCAGCGTTGCGCCGTGTCACACGCGGCCGAGACCACGGTCTCGGTCGTGAGTCTTCCTTCGGATGAGCTGAAGGGCCGGATTATCGGCCGTGAGGGCCGCAATATCCGTACTTTCGAGAGTCTGACCGGAGTCGAGGTGATGATCGACGATACGCCCGGCGCGATAATCATCTCCGGGTTCGACCCGGTCCGGCGCGAGGTCGCCAAGCTGGCGATGGAGAAACTCGTGGCCGACGGCAGGATTCACCCGGCGCGCATTGAGGAAATCGTGGGCCGGACCCGGGACGAGATGAACGCCATCATCAAGTCGACCGGCGAAGCGGTCGTTCTGGAGCTGGGCATCGTCGGGCTGCACCCGGAGCTCTCCAAGCTGCTGGGTCGGCTCAAGTACCGAACCAGCTACGGCCAGAATGTGCTGAACCACTCGAAGGAGGTCGCGTACCTGGCTTCCTTGATGGCGCAGGAGCTCGACCTCGACCCGGCGTTGGCCAAGCGGGCCGGGTTGCTGCACGACATCGGCAAGGCAGCCGACCAGTCCATCGAAGGGCCCCACGCGAGCATCGGAGCGGAACTGGCACGCCGGTATGGCGAGGACGAGTTGGTAGCGAACGCCATCGCCGCGCACCACGAGGAGGTAACGCTCGACTCGCACTACGCTTTCCTGGTTGCCGCTGCCGACAGCGTATCCGGTTCCCGGCCCGGGGCCCGGCGCGAGAGCTTCGAAACCTACGTCAAGCGCGTGGAGACGCTCGAGACGATTGCGTCCTCAATGGACGGGGTCGAGCGGGCGTATGCGATTCAGGCCGGCCGGGAAATCCGGGTGCTGGTCGAACCGGACAGAGTTTCGGACCGGGATTCGGCGGAACTCGCGGCCAAGGTCGCGGCCCAGATTCAGGCCGAGCTCAAGTACCCGGGGCAGATAAAGGTCACGGTCATCCGCGAGACGCGGGCGGTCGATTACGCGCGATAGGACAGGTTAAGGCCAAGGCTAAGGCTAAGACAGGACACGAGTATTTCCGAATCTCGACCTCGACCTCAACCTCAACGTCTCCTCGGGGCGCTGCGCGTGCTCTTCCTGGGCGACGTGTGCGCGGAGCCGGGCAGGAAGGCGGTCGAGCAGGAGCTCGCGGGCCTGCGGCAGCGGTTGGGCGTTGACTTCGTCATCACCAACGCAGAGAATGCCGCGGGTGGGTACGGCATAACGCCCGTCCTCGCCGATGGACTGCTGAAGGCCGGCGTCGACTGCATCACGACCGGGGACCACGCGTACGACCGGAAAGAAGTCTGGGAGTACCTCGGCACCGAGCCGAGGATTCTCCGGCCGCTCAACTTCCCACCTCAGGCGCCGGGA
Source organism: uncultured bacterium (assembly GCA_964610135.1). GTDB lineage: Bacteria > Hydrothermota > Tepidihabitantia > Tepidihabitantales > Tepidihabitantaceae > UBA2258. The sequence goes on from CAZSUX010000065.1 coordinate 5,645, forward strand.
CGGGGCTACGGCATCTACGATTGTCGATTGGCGAATGCCGAAGGAACAGCCGGGAGAGAAGAGACCAGCGGGCAAGGCAGAGTGCAAAATGCAGAAGGCAAAATGGCCGATGCGGAACAGACCGCCAAAGTGAAGGTCGCGGTCGTCAGCCTGCAGGGACGGGTGTTCATGAAGGCCCTGGACTGTCCGTTTCGCCGGGCTTTGCCCGCGCTGGACGAGATCCGGCGCGAGACCCAGGTGGTGTTCGTGGACATCCACGCCGAGGCGACCGCCGAGAAGCAGGCGATGGGCTGGTTCATGGACGGCCGGGTTTCGGCCGTGCTCGGCAGCCACACTCACGTCCAGACTGCGGACGAAGCGATACTGGCCGGCGGCACCGCCTACATCAGTGACGCGGGCATGTGCGGCTCGTTCGACTCGGTGTTGGGGATGAGCAAGGATTCGTCGCTGCGCCGCATGATCGAGATGGTGCCGGTGCGGCTTAACCCGGCGACCGGGGACGTTCGCATCAACGGCGTCTGGGTGGACGTGGAGCCGGCGAGCGGACGGGCCTTGGCAATCGGCCGCCTTTCCCATCCGGTCGCGCCCGCCGGGAATCAGGCCACGACCGGCAAGCGTCTAATTTAGAATATGGACCGATATCGGCGCCTCGGAGCCATAATCTCTATTAGCCAGGACATTGATGAGCTGTTTGAGAAGTTCTTCGGTGTTGGAGAGAGCAACGCCGTTTGGGAGCCACCGGTCGACCTGTTCGTCAGCGAACATAAGGTGTATCTGATGGCTGAGGTGCCCGGCGTGCCGGGGGGAGAGGTCCACGTCCGGGTCGGGGTCAGGATGGTCCAGATCCTCGGCATCAAGCGCCCGCCGCAGAAGGTCCGGCGCGGAGTGACTTTCTACGAATCCCAGATTCCGTATGGCGGGTTTGAGAAACGGGTGAGCCTGCCGTTTCCGGTCAACCCGGACAGCATCAAGGTCAATATCAAAGACGGCGTGCTGAGCCTGGAACTGGACCGGACGGTCGGCAGCACCGTGAAGGTGATACGAGTTGAGTGACAAACCTGATGTAGTAGTCAAGACCGAAGAGCAATTGAAGCCGGGGCAGGAGGACTTGTCCCAGGCTCGCATCGGTCAGTTCCCGGCAGAACTGCCGGTGCTGGTGGTAAAGGGCGGAGTGGTGTTCCCCGGCTTGGTATCGCCGCTCGTGGTCTCGACCGAGCGGTCGGCCAAGCTGGTCGACGAAGCGCTTGCCGGCGACAAGCTGGTCTGCGCGGTGACGCAGCGCGACTCTTCGCTCGAACGCGAGGCCGAACCGGCCGACCTGCATAAGGTCGGCACTATTTCGGTAATCCTGAAGATGCTCCGGTTTCCGGACGGGACCATGCGGCTGCTGTTGCAGGGGATGCGCCGGGCGCGGGTCGAGGAATACGTATCGCGCACCCCATATCTGCGGGCAAAGGTGAAACCGCTCGAGGACACCGGCCAGAAGGACGTCGCGACCCGGGCTCTGATGCGGAGCGTGGCGGATACGTTCGGCAAGCTGGCCGAGCTGGCGCCATACCTGCCTGACGACGTGACCACCGTAGTCTCGAATATCGATTCGCCGGGCCGGCTGGCCGATTTCGCGGCGACCTACGTCAACTTTGACCTGTCGGAGAAGCAGCGTCTGCTCGAAATGCTGGATGTGAAGGAACGGCTGCAGGAACTGATGCCGCTCCTCGCCAAGGAAATCGGCATTCTGGAACTGGGCGCGAAAATCCGCGACCAGGTGAAGGGCGAGCTTGATAAGACCCAGCGCGAGTACTTCCTGCGCGAGCAGATGAAGGCGATTCAGAAAGAGCTGGGCGAGGCGGACCAGACCCAGACGGAAATCGAGGAACTGAGGAAGAAGGTCGAGGAAGCAGGCATGCCGCAGGTCGCGCTCGAAGCGGCCCGTCGGGAACTGGACCGGCTGGCGCGGATGTCGCCGGCCGCTTCCGAGTACTCGGTGACGCGGAATTACTTTGACTGGCTGCTGGCGGTGCCGTGGAAGGTGCGGACCGAGGACAGCCTAGACGTGCGCCGGGCAGGCAGGGTTCTCGACGAAGACCATTACGACCTCGAGAAGGTCAAGCAGCGAATTCTCGAGTACCTATCGGTGCGCAAGCTGAAGCCGGATTCCAAGGGGCCGATACTGTGCTTCGTTGGGCCGCCGGGGGTGGGCAAGACGTCGCTCGGCCGCTCGATTGCCCGGGCCCTTGGCCGGAAGTTCCTGCGGTTCTCTTTGGGCGGAATCCGGGACGAGGCCGAAATCCGCGGTCACCGCCGGACCTATGTCGGGGCGCTGCCCGGACGCGTTGTCCAGGGTCTGCGCACGGCCGGCTCGATGAACCCGGTCTTCATGCTCGATGAGATTGACAAGGTCGGGACTGACTTCCGTGGTGACCCTTCGTCGGCCCTGCTCGAAGTGCTCGACCCGGAGCAGAACTTCAGCTTCTCCGACCATTACCTGGAGGTGCCGGTCGACCTGTCACAGGTGATGTTCATCACCACCGCGAACGTCGTCGACACCATCATTCCGGCGCTGCGTGACCGGATGGAAATCCTCGAGCTACCGGGCTACACCGACGAGGAGAAGATCTCGATCGCCAGGGGCTTCCTCGTGCCGAGACAGCTTGATCAGAACGGGCTCACCAAGGAGCAAGTGCAGTTCAAAGACGATGCCCTGAGGCTGATCGTGAGCGAGTACACGCGAGAAGCCGGGGTCCGGAACCTCGAAAGGGAAATCGGTTCGGTGATGCGCAAGCTCGCGCGTCGGTTTGCCGAGGGCCGGACAAAGACCACCACCATTGCCTCGGCTGAGATTCGGAAGCTGCTCGGGCCGCGGCGCTTCTCATCCGAAGTCGCGGCGCGCCGGATGCACGCCGGCGTCTCGACCGGCCTTGCGGTTACGCCCTTCGGCGGCGAGATCCTGTTTATCGAGTCCTCGCTGATGAAGGGGAAGAAGCAGTTGCTGCTGACCGGCCTGCTCGGTGACGTGATGAAGGAATCGGCCTCGGCCGCGGTCTCCTACGTGCGGTCGCACGCGAAGCAGCTAGGGGTCGACGAGAAGTTCTTCGAGGAGTCCGACCTTCATATCCACATCCCGGCCGGCGCGACCCCGAAGGACGGGCCTTCGGCCGGTATCGCTATCGCCGCCTCGCTGCTTTCCTTGTTGCGTCACGAGCCGCTGGACCCGCGCATTGCCATGACCGGCGAGATAACTCTCACCGGTCGGGTCCTGCCCATCGGCGGGGTGAAGGAGAAGGTGCTTGCGGCCAGCCGGGCCGGCATCAAGGCCGTCATCCTGCCGGCCGAGAATCGGCGCGACCTCAGGGACGTCCCGGCTAACGTCAGAAAAGGGCTCAAGTTCCACTTCGTGAAGTCGGTTGGTGACCTGTGCCGGGTGCTGTTTCCGAAGACCTGCGCGGTCAAGCGCAGGGCTGCGGCCTGCTAGCGTTTCAGTAACGGCTTAAGGTACTTGCCGGTGTGCGAGGAGGCGCACGCGGCGACCTGTTCCGGCGTTCCCGCCACGACAACCGTGCCGCCTTCGTCCCCACCCTCAGGCCCGAGGTCGATTATCCAGTCCGCACACTTGATGACTTCGAGGTTGTGCTCGATGACGAGCACGGTGTTGCCGCGTTCGACCAGGCGGCCGAGCACGCCGAGCAGGAGCCGGACATCCTCGAAGTGGAGCCCTGTCGTCGGCTCGTCGAGCAGGTAGAGTGTCCGGCCGGTGGCGATCTTCGACAGCTCCCGCGCGAGCTTGATGCGCTGGGCTTCGCCGCCGGACAGGGTCGGGGCAGGCTGGCCCAGCTTGACGTAGCCGAGCCCGACCTCCTCCAGCAGCCGGAGCTTGCGCGCGACGGACGGCACGTTGGCGAAGAACGCCGCGCCTTCCTGAACCGACATGTCGAGCACGTCGCTGATGCTCTTCAGTTTGTACTTCACGTCGAGGGTTTCGCGGTTGTAGCGCCTGCCTTTGCAGACGTCGCAGGTGACATAGACATCGGGCAGGAAGTGCATCTCGACCTTGATGATGCCGTCCCCGGCGCACGCCTCGCACCGGCCGCCCTTGACGTTGAACGAGAACCGGCCCGGCTTGTACCCGCGCATCCGCGCGTCCTTGGTCCGGGCGAACAGATCGCGAATCGGGCCGAACGCGCCGGTATAGGTGGCGGCGTTGGAGCGCGGCGTGCGGCCGATCGGCGACTGGTCGATGTTGATCACCTTGTCGATCTTCTCGGTGCCGGTGATGCGGTCGTGCGCGCCGGGCTTCTCGCGCGAATCGTAGAAGTGGCGGGCGAGCGCCCGGTAGAGGATATCGGAGACAAAGGTGCTCTTGCCCGAGCCTGATACTCCGGTCACGGTCACGAACAGGCCAAGTGGGACCGTGATGTCCGCGTTCTTCAGGTTGTTCTCTTGGCAGCCGTGCACGGTGAGCCAGCCGAGCCGCGGCTCGCGCCGGCCGGCGGGCGTCTCGATGCGGCGATGGCCGGAAAGGTAGGCGCCGGTGAGCGAATCCGGGTTGCGCTTGATCTCCACGGGCGTGCCCTGGGCGATAACCTTGCCGCCGGAATCACCCGCGCCGGGGCCGAGGTCGACGACGTGGTCGGCCTCGAGGATGGTTTCTTCGTCGTGCTCGACCACGATGACCGTGTTGCCGAGGTCGCGCAGCCGGGTCAGGGTTCCCAGCAGCTTTCGGTTGTCGCGCTGGTGCAGGCCGATTGAAGGTTCGTCGAGGATGTAGACCACGCCGACCAGGCCGGAGCCGATCTGGGTGGCGAGGCGGACGCGCTGGGCCTCGCCGCCACCAAGGGTCTCGGCGGTGCGGTCCAGGGTCAGGTAGTCGATGCCGACCGCGGTCAGGAAGCTCAGCCGCTTCCGCAGTTCTTTCACCACCTCGCGCGAGACTTCCTCGTCGCGGCCGGAGAGCTTCAGCTCGCGGGTGAAGTAGTCGTGGCAGCGGCGGATAGAGAAGGCGCTCAGGTCGGCGATGCTCAGGTCGCCGAGGCGCACCGCCAGCGCTTCGGGTTTGAGGCGTTGGCCCTGGCAGTCCGGGCAGGGGAGCAGGGTCATGAACCTCTCAATCCACTCGCGCCGCGACTCGGACCCGGTCTCATGGTACAGGCGGAGCAGGTTCGGCATCAGGCCCTCGAACTTGTGCTTCCAGTAGAACTCGCTGTCGTCCCAACGCGTGTACTTGACCTTCAATTCTTCGTCGGAGCCGTAGAGAATCAGGCGCTTGGCAGCAGCGGGCAGCTTGCGCCAAGGCGTGTCGAGCTTGAATCCGTGCCGGCGCGCCAAAGTGCGGAGCGGTGCGGTGAACCACTGGCTCCGCCCCCGCGCCTCACCCCACGGCGCGAGCGCGCCGTCCAACACCGACAGGTCAGGGTTGGCGATGACCCGGTCCGGGTCGATCTCCATCTTGGTCCCGAGCCCGTGGCAGGTCGGGCAGGCGCCCTGGGGCGCGTTGAAAGAGAAGAGGCGGGGCGAGACCTCGCCGAAGCTGAACCCGCACTCCGGGCAGGCCAGGGCAGCGGAGAAGACCATGTCAGACGAAAGTGGTCGAGTGGTCGAGTGGTCCAGTGGTCCAGTGTCCGGGCCCTCGCTTCGCTCTTCCTCTCCTCTGGGAGGAGAGAGATGGGGTGAGGAGCGTTTTGGACTTCTACTTTCTGCTTTCTGCCTTCTGCCTTCTGCCTTCGGTTGTTGTGTGGCTACGATGCACAGGCCGTTGCCTTCTTTCAAGGCGAGTTCCACCGAGTCGGCCAGGCGTTTCCGTGAGTCCGGCTTGACCTGCAGCCGGTCGACTACGACCTCAATGTCGTGCTTCTTGTAGCGCGCGAGCTCCGGCACTTCGTCGATCTCGTAGAGCTTCCGGTCAACCCGGACCCGGATGTAGCCACGGCGCTTGGCTTTGACCAGCAGTTCTTTGTACTCGCCCTTGCGGCTGCGTATCAGCGGAGCAAGGACGATGAGGTTGGTGCCTTCGGGCAGGGCGAGGAGGACATCAACGATCTGGTCGGTGGTCTGGGACGAAATCGGCTTGCCGCATTTCGGGCAGTAGGGCTTGCCGATGCGGGCGAAGAGCAGGCGCAGGTA
>CAZSUX010000066.1:0-11291 GCA_964610135.1 uncultured bacterium
CCACCGCCTTCTTCACCGACCGGAAGCCCGGCGTGTCGAGACGGTAGAAGTAGACGCCAAGAGGCGCCCTAATTGGGGACACTTCCCTATTTTCCCACACTGCTGCGTGGCCGGCCCCGCTTCTTCATGCCGATGACACGGTCCAACCTCGACTCCAGCCTTGAGAGAAAAGCAACGCTACCCAACGGGCGGCCGGTTGCGGTGGTTCGCCGTATCTCCAAAGACGCCTCCTCCGACTCGCCTCTCAGGTAACTGCGGTACTTATGCCGGCGCAGCTCTGCCATGAGCCAGTCAGGTTCGTTCAGCAGCGGATCAGCTTCACCGGTAACATGATGCCGAGCGCTCGACCACCGGTATTCCCAGGCCTGATGCACGGTCTGCGAACGCACCGGATTTCGGTCTATGTACCTGAGCACCGGCCAGAGGTACTCGTCTCTATCCACAGGACAGGAGAAGAACCGGTTCTGCCAGAGCCTGCCACTCCGGCTCTGCTTGCGGTTGACATGTTGAGTGTAGACCAGGTTCGTGCCGGCAAAGCACCGGGAGAGTGAATCCGGCTCGTGCGGCACGGCCAGAGCATGCATATGGTTGTCCATCAGGCAGCAGCCCCAGATTTCGACCGCGTACTTCCGTCGGTACTGAGCCAAAGTCCAGAGGTAGAACCGCCGGTCGTCGTCATCGAAGAAGACCTGCTCTCGGTTGTTGCCACGCTGTGTGACGTGATGCGGTAAGCCCACAGCCACGACTCGAGCTATCCTAGGCACATCAGAAGCATATCCACCAGCCCCTGGGAGTCAAGAAATATGGGAAGTGTCCCTGTTTCTCGATGCCGCGCCCCGCGACAGCGCCTCGATGCCTAAAGACCCGCCGCCCGCATAGAGGTCACAGACCTTGGCCCCGCGCACCCGGGAACCGACGATGTTGAACATCGCCTGCCGCGTTATCGCCTTGGTCGGCCGCAGCCCCGCCCGCGGGTACTCGAGCCCCCTGCCCTTGTACCGGCCGGTGCTCACACGCATGACAGGACTATACCGTGCGCCCCAAGCCAGTCAAAGATGTGGTCAAGTGAACGGAAGCCCCGGAGTCTGGCTGATTCGTCACTGGACCACTAGACCTCTGGGTCACTGGAGCACTTCTCAGATTCCTCCGGCCGGAGGATGATGATTGGAGTCAATTCGTCGCCCTGGCCGGCGGGGTTGTCACGCATCGCCTCCTGCACTAGCTTCACGTCGAGGCCATCGGGCGCGCCGACGACCGCGCAGCCGAAGATGTCATTGGCGTCAACGATGGCCACCGGGATACCGAGTTCGTTCGTCAGCACTTGCGCGGTTCCGTCCGGGTCCTTCGGCCCCTTGATGACGCACTCGTAGAACTCTTTCACGCCCGACGTGTGGGCCGCGTCAATCATCGCCGCCTGCTTGCCTGCTACCCGGTAGAAATCTCCGCTTCTCCCCCGCAGCTTACCCCACGCCCCGGCAATCGCCGCCCGGATGATGCGTGGCGCGCCGACTTCATCTATCGCGCACTGCATCGACCACGGCGAGCGCAGCCCGATGCCGTATGGGACTTTCTTCACGAACCGCCAGAGCACGCTCGCCCAGAACCCGGGCTTGATGCTCGAAATCGGTATCGCCCGGCCCTGCATTGCCGCCACCGGGCTCTCGGCGATGGTGATAATATCACCCGGCTGCACTGCGGCCAGGGCGTAGCGCTTCACCGTCTCGACCAGCGGGTCGGTCTCAAACAACACTTGGGTCTTGACCGGAATCCGCCGGACTGTCCGGCCGCACGCCTCGATGACCGGCGGCTTCTCTTTCCTGACCATGCGTCAATCTACCAACAAACGGCCTGGAATCAACAGCACAACCAAGACGGCCGAAGTACAAAGGACAAAGTAGCAAGGACAAAGCAATGCTGAAATCGGAAAGGACGAAGTCCGGCTTGGACTTATCACTTTCCGTCTTGCTTTGTCCTTCGTCCTTATCACTTTGTCCTTCAGTGCGACGGACACTGTTCAACCGCTCGGCTTTACTTGGAGCGCACCTGCCCTATCATTCTCGTCAATGAACGGCCCCCCGTTGAGCGACGGCCACACCGAGGCGCGCTTCACCCGCCGAGTCGGCGTGTTCAGCGTAGGAACGCTGCTCTCGCGGATTCTCGGCGTAGTTCGCGAGTCGGTCTTCGCATACCTGTTCGGCGCCGGGTTCACAACCGACGCGTTCAACGTCGCCTTCCGCATCCCCAATTTCCTCCGCGACCTGTTCGCCGAATCTGCGCTCTCCGCGGCGTTCGTGCCGACGTTCGTCCGCAGCCTGCACGACGATGACCGTCAGCGGACGTGGCGCTTCGCATCGAACATGTTTAACACGCTCGCGCTCGCTACCGGCGCGCTCTCGATCCTCGGCATCATCTTCGCCCCGTGGATTGTCAAAGTCATCGCGCTCGGATTCGCCGACGAACCGGCCAAGCTGCAACTGACCATGACCCTCACCCGCATCATGTTCCCGTTGCTCTTCTTCGTGGCCCTGGCGGCATGGGCGATGGGCATCCTCAACGCCTGCGGCACGTTCTTCGTCCCGGCGGTCGCACCGGCAGCGTTCAACGTATTCTCGGCCCTCGTGCCGCTGGCCGCGTACGGTTTCCTCAAGACCCGCGGCATCGACCCAATACTCGGCATGGCCTGGGGCGTGACCATCGGCGCCGTGGCCCAGTACCTCGTGCAGGCGCCCAGTCTCGGTCGCCACGGATTCCATTGGACCCCGGTCATCGACTTCCGCTCGCCGGAGCTGCGCCAGGTCTTCCGGCGCTGGCTGCCGATGGTTCTCGGGTTCGCGACCTGGCAAATCAACTTCCTTATCAATACCTTCCTGCTGACATTCCTGCCCGAGGGCTCGGTGACCTGGGTCAACTATGCCTACCGGATTCAACATCTACCCGCCGGTCTGTTCGGCGCGGCCATCGGTTCGGTCGCGATCGCCGAATTCTCACACCAGATGGCGCGGGCCGACGTATCGCAACTCAAGGGCCGGTTCCGTCATTCGCTCGCGCTCGTGTCGGTTCTGACCCTGCCGGCAGCGGTCCTGCTCATTGCTCTGGCAGTCCCGGTCACGCGCCTCATCTACCAGCACGGCCGCTTCACCCCGCACGATACGCTGCTCACTGCCCAGGCGCTCGCGCTCTACTGCACCGGCATCTGGGCCGCGGCCGCTACCCGCAACACCGCCGCCGGGTTCTACTCATCCGGCGACACCCGCACCCCGGCCTTTGTCGCCATCGGCGTAGTCGCCGGCAACATCGTCATCAACCTCATCCTGATGCGTCTCATCGGCTTCCTCTCCTTCCCGCTGGCCGCCTCGATCACCCAGCTTGCCAACTTCGCCATCCTGTTCTCTATTCTTCGCCGCCGCACCGGCGGACTCGAAGGTCGCTACCTCGCCTCCATCGCCCTACGCGCCCTGGCCGCGTCCATCCTGGCCGGCGCGATTGCCTACGCCTGCGCCCGGGGCATTGGGCACTTCCTGCCGACGCGCCGGATTCTCTATCAAGCGGTGCAGGTATTCGCTGCCGGCGGGACGGGCGTCGCGGCCTACTACGGCCTTGCCCTGCTGTTCCGCGTAACCGAAGTCAGACAGGCGGCACGCGATGTCCTCGCCCCGCTGCTGCGTCGGCGGACCTGACACCACGGAGCCAGCGCAAAGGCACGAACAGGACAGAGCAACCACGGATGAACGCGGATGAACACAGATTGAGACCGGGGCGTGTGCATGAATCCTCCATCTGTGTTGATCAGTGTCTATCCGTGGTTACCCCGATCCGACCGGAACTGGAACGGCAGAACCAGCGTCTAAGTAATTGACATGGCTGTGAAACTGCTCGGTCCCCCTGATGCATGTGCTCCGGTTCTGATTGCCGGCTGGCCCGGGATGGGCCAGGTCGGACTGGGCGCGTGCGATTACCTGCGACGGAAGCTGGCCGCAGCGCCGTTCGCCCAGATCGACGTCAGCGCCTACCACCAGCCCGACGCGTTGACCGTTGAGGACGGGCTCGGACGGATGCCGGACGCGCCGAAACAGGACCTCTACTATTCAAGCGAGCCGCCCCTTTTCATATTCGAAGGCGACACCCAGTTGTCCGGCGAGCCCGGGTTCAAGCTCGCGGCCGAGTTGCTCGACCTTGCCCACCGACAAGGCGCCGAGACCGTATTCACTGGTGCGGCCTACGCCATGCCGGTCAGCTTCCGCCAGCGCCCAGACATCTTCGGTGCTGCTACCGACGAACACCTGAAAGCGAGGTTCGCCGCGCTGGGAGTCAAGCCGCTCAAAGAAGGCCACATCTCCGGCCTGAACGGGCTGCTGCTCGGGCTGGCCGCGCAGCGCGGCATGCCGGCGGCCTGCCTGCTCGCGACGATGCCCCACTACGCAATCGAGGCGCCGAACCCGAAGGCGTCGCGCGCCCTCATCCAGGTCTTCCAGCGCATCCTCAACACCAGCGTCGACATGTCCGAGATTGACGACGCGGTTCGCTCGGCCGACCGGATGTTCAAGGACTTTGAAGGCAAGGTCAACGAGGCAATCCAGCAGTTGAAGAACAACCTCGGCGCGCGAACCGAGGGACACGAAGGCGAAGGACAGGAACCCGAAGAACGCCCCGAGCCGCCCGACCTGATGGAGCGGGTCGAGAAGCTCTTCGAAGAAGCCCGCGGCGACCGCGAGAAGGCGGTTCTCCTCAAGCAGGAACTTGACCGCTGGGGGCTGTTTCACCTCTACGAAGACCGCTTCCTCGACCTGTTCGAGAAACAGCCTGGCGGCCCCGGCATCTAGTCCCGCGCCCTCAACCGCCAAGCTCGCCAAGTCCGCCAAGGTTCCGGAGTCCGAACTCCTCCACTCGATCCCTCTATCACTTGATCTCTCGATCTCTTCCCGCTGCACTCGATCCCTCGACCTCTTGTCCCCTCGGCCGCTTCAGTCTCACTTCAGGCTTCCGGGAACCAGACTCCAGTGGTGTCGTGTCTCGGCCGGGGCCGTCCCTTCTCATCCGGCACGAAGACGCCGCACCCGTAACGACGGCCGGGGCCCACGCCGTGCTCCTGAAGCCGCACCGACTCCTCCGGCGTAAGCCCGAAGACCTGCACCTCCCAGCCGACGACCGAATTGTCCCCGATTTGTCGGTGGTGCCGCGCGTAGGGGCTGTCGAACGACCTCCGGTTCTCCTCGGTCGGGCTCACGGACGCGCGGTTGCGCTGCCGGCGCAGGGCCGGTACCGCCCTGATGTCCAGGGCGCGGAACTGCTCCTTCACCCACTCCAGGAACTCGTCGCTGTGGCGGGAATGCTCGGCCACGACGAACAGACTCATCAAGCCCGGGGCCGGTCGCAGCCGGAACTCGACCGGCCGCCCCAGCCGCAGCGTCGCTGCGTCAATGACGAGGTGCTGCTCGGCCAGCGGCAGGAGCATTGCGACGTCGCCGGCGTTGAGTCGGAATCTCAGACGGGAGACCCGTGTCAGGTGAACAAAGCCGCCGTGGGAAGTGCCCTGTATCGGCACTATCGCCAGGTCTACCTGTGCCGGCTCGCGCACCCACGGCACGACGCCCGCCACCGCCTGGTACAACCGGTAGCCGTTGTCGTAGGGCAACGGGGTACCGCGCAAAGGGAAACTCAGCTCAACTATCGCCACAGGTCATTATGGACAACCACGCCTGACTGTCAAATGGGCGGGCTTGTCACTCGCGCCTGCACCGCGCCAACCCAGAATCGACGCGCAGCGTCGCCGTGTTCCGCCGCGTGGTCAAAGTCCGCTAGCCAGAGCGCGGCCGTTTGAATGCGGTGCGGGTGCGCATGGCACCCGCACCAGCCCGAAAGAAAGGACCTCAGCTACTCGAGCCAGACCTCGACATGCTGGCCTTTCTTTTCGTCTTCAACGTCAACGATCTTGCCGGTGATGCCCTTTTCCAGAGCCTCGGTAATCAGCTTCATGTCGATTTCCTGCTCTTCAATCTTCGCCTTGGCTGATTCCGGCATGAGGTTCATTCCCCACTTCACCAGCCCGATGGGCAGGGTCACATTCACCTTGGCCTCGTCCGAGTATCGGTCAAACACGCGGACCTTCAGGAAACGGTTGCGTCCGCCCTCGCCGTCGCTGTGGCTGATAGCGTCCAGCAGCCGCGCCGCTTCTTCCGCGGTTATCTTCTTCTCCTCAAGCAGCTTGAGGACGCGGTCCTTTTCATCGCTCATCTCGACCTCCTGATCTCTTCAACTGCCTTGTCCGCATCGATTCTCCCCGATTCGAGGTCGGAGAGCACTCGGGATGCACTCCGGCGGTGCCAGCGGCGGTACCGGGCCATCCGGTGCGCGACGATGTAGATGCCGAGCGCCACTATCAAGAGCGGCCAGTTCGTCGCGAACGAGATGTAGGGCACTCCCAGCGCCGACAGCCATATCCAGAGCCCGATGACGACGAGCGTCAGGCCCCACCACAGGGTACGCCTCATTACCGCCTCCCGCGCCGGATGGCCCACGAGATACCTTCGCCCACGGTCAGCAGCCCGACGATAATGATGATGACGGGCCAGTCGCGCTGAAAGACGATGCCGGAGGTAATCAGCCCCAGGTTCGCAAGCCATATCCACATCCCGATGGCAACGACTATCAGACCCCAGATAATCGTCCGTATCACTCATTCCTCCCATCTCCGTTCTCACTCGGCTCTACCTCCTCTACTCCGCCTTCCGACTTCGCTCCTGCCAGACAGACATCGATGTCGCCGTCGTCCGTGTTGACCTTCAGCGTCCGGGTACCGTTGCCAAGCTTCGCCTTCAGATAGCCCTCGCGCTCGTCCAGCACCTCGTGCGGGAGAGCATCATCGACTTCGATGTCGCCGTCTTCTTCGATTGACAACTCGAGCACCAGGTCGGCATCGCTGCCCAGCGCAACGGTCACGTCACCCGACTTGGTCGAAACGCTGCCCGAAACCGGGCCGGCCGCGACCAGGTCCACATCGCCCGCCCGGGTCTGGACTTCGAAGCTACCGCTGACCCGGTCCAGGTTGACGTCGCCGGATACGGTCTTGACCTGCGCGTCGCCGGTTGTCTGCGCGATTTCGACGTCGCCCGAAACCGTCTTGACCTCGATGCGCGCGCTGCCTTCACTGACCGACACGTCGCCCGACACGACCTCGAGTTCCAGTCGGCCATCCGCCGGCACGGCCGCCGACACGTCGCCGGCCATCGTCCGGACAACCACCTGCTCGCCGCTTGAACGCACCTTGACCATGCCACCTGAATAGCTGAGCGCGACTCGTCCCTCCTCGCCGCGGGTCACGTCGAGGTCACCGCTCACGCTCTTCACCAGCAGGTGACGTTTGCCCGGGAAGTCGGTGCTCCGCTCCTTGGCCGGCTCGAAACCAGACTTCATCGCCGAGGCGACCGCAGTCGCCACGACGTCGGGAATGCGCTCCAAATCCCTGGGCCCGCGCACCCGGAAGTGCCGACGCGTACCGAACGGAACGTGCGGGTGTCGCGGGAACTCGAACTCCGTCCGGTCTGAACCCAATGCCTCGATCAGGCGCGTCGCCTGGTCGGCGGTAACCTTACCATCTTCCAGCAGTTTCAGAATCCTGTCTCTCTCGTTGCTCATGTCTGCCTCCTCGTCTCGGCATTCTGGAATTTGCATTCTGCGCTTTGCGCTTTGACTTCTGACTTGGCCTTCACCCCTGCTCCTCTCCGCGCAGCAGCTTCTCGGCCTCTTCCGCCGTTATCTCCCCGCGCTCGAGCCTCTCAATCACTTCATTGGACCGGGACGCGGCACCCGGCTCCCCGTACCCCAGCGCGGCGAGAACCGTGTCGAGGCGCGAGCGCACGGTCGGGTAGGAGATTCCCAGTTCTTTCTCCACATCCCGAATCACCCCGCGGTTCTTGATGAAGACCAGCAGGAATTGGTACTGCTCATCCGGCAGCCGGCAGAGGTCCGGAACCGGGAACCGTCCGCGCACCGAAGTCCCGCACGACTCACACGTGAGCTCCGACACCGCCATGCCCGACTCGCAAACCGGGCAGCGGGAAACCAGTCCTTTGCGCGCCATTGCTTCGTTCCTAGTTCACGTGCAGGTTCGACCCGCTCATGGCTACCGTCCGCACCGCGTGCACCTCGACCGTCGGCATCACCAGTCGCGGCATCTCGGCCGTGACTGTCACCTCAGGCATCAACCCTTGCCGGTTTGCCCCATGGCGGCCTTGCACATTCGCAGCAGTCAGAGCCGTACCTACGAACAGAAACGCGACCATCGCTGCAGCCAGTATCCTTACCATCACTACCTCCAATTCAGGTCTTTGCACCACATCAGCCCCCAGACGTCCTACGAATGCCGCTGCCGAGCCATCTGCGGTCTTCGTCGTTCGGCATCCATTCACGTCTGTCATCATACCCTTTTGACGCAGGATGTCAAGAAAGAGTTTCACCCAATATTAACTTTATTGATATGTGTATCAATATTAGTCACGTAGTAGAATGCCCTGAGTTTAATTAACTGATATTCACCTCGGTGCTTACGGTATTCTACAGCCGATTCGGTCTTTCCGGCCTAACCGCTGTTGGGCTGACTTGAGCTTGTATGCTAGAAAGGCTACAAGCCAGCGAGGGGCATTTCGTATCTATTTTCTGGTTAGTGTCTTAGATCAATTGAGCGTAACTCAGCACCCCAACCGGGGGGACTATCTCCCGAGCCGTTCTCGGTTTTGCCGTCCAGACCATCCCAGTGGCCGCAGCCACCACCGCTCACATCGAGGCTTTGGGCAGCACGGTCACGGCTGCCATCCGAGCCGCAGTGTCCCCAGCAGCCTCCGCTATCATGGTCGCCGCCGTCCCGGTTGCTCGGACCACCGCGGCAAAGGCCACTCTCAAGGAGGCTCTCCTCCAAGCTCTCCGTGCGGCCCCGATAGTCGCTTCGGTGGCTGCATCGACAGCCACCTTCCTGCTTACCCCGGATCCTAAGACCCACGCGATTGAATTGACACCGCTGGCATCACTGGTATCCTAGGCCATCGGTATGGTCCTCTCTATTCTGGTGCTGGTAGCGGTCACCACGGCCGAGCCCGCGGTAGTCCTCGGCCGCTGCCCGCTGGAGAAGGTGATTGCCGTTTCCAGTGGCAGGTTTGCCGGTGAGTTCGACGACGTACTCGTTGTGCAGGACATCGGCCGGATGGAGCTCTCGCGCGGGCCGGGACGAGACAAGACGGTGGTGGACCTGCGCCGGCTGGCCCTGCTGCGGCTCGGTGGCACCGGTCTCAAGTCCGTCTGGCAGAGCGAACCATTCAACAGCACCAGCGCAACCGGTTCCGACATCGCCGGGACCTGCTGGACTTGCGGCGACATCGACGCCGATGGTCTGCAGGAATTGCTGCTCTTCACCGCCGATAGCTGCCAGGTCCTCCATTTCGCAGCTGACACCGTCATGACCGACGCCTACGGTCTCGCCGGGGCCTGGGTTGAAGCGGCAGCGGTCTGCGACGCCGATGGCGACAGCCTGCCCGAGGTCGCAACCCTGGAGGTATCCAGGCTCGACTCCGCCAGGACTGCCCGGCTGCTCCGGCTGTACCGCATGACCGGATCCGGACTCACTCCCTGCCTGCCCTACTCAGTCGGCGTTGACCGCGGGGCGGACGTGAGCGTCACTTTGCTCGGCTCGGCCCGGCTCGAAGACTACTCTGGCGAACTGCCGGTAGTGGCAAGCATCTACCCAACCCTCAGGCCCAGTACCTACGAGGTCCTGTATCGGCCCACGCCCGACTCGCTCGTGCTCACCGACAAGCCGTTCCCCTGGCAGGAATGGTTCTCGAAAGACCGTATTCTGCCGGCCGGCGAACTGAGCCTGTTCGACGTCGGTGACACGCTGGTCGCATACGGCTATTTCGTACCGGGCATGGGAATAGTCCCCGCTCAGGGGCAGTCCCCTCGGAGCTTCGCGGCTCTGGATGACGGTGAGTGGCGGTTGCTGTCGTTGCTCGATGGCGCGCGACGCGTCTCGGGTCCGGTCTGTCGGTTCACGCGCAAAGGTGTCTCCGGCTGGCTCGAGCTGCGCGACAATCTGTTCTACTTCTACCCCGGCGAAATCTTCCGCTGGCGGCCCTAGTCGCTCGTCCCTCGTCCCTGGTCCTTCGTCCTCATTCCTCAGTCCTCAGTTCCTGGTCTCCGGGTTTGGTGATTGACTGGCCCGCCTGACGCAATAGAATTTGTTGTGCGCGTGCTGCGAGTTTCAACTCGGGACCTGCTCTTCGCAATGGAGAACCGCGTTCCGGGCACAACTCACTACTTGAACACCGAAACCGGCGAGGTAATCCCGGCGTTCGGGTACAATCGCGACCAGATCCTAGCGGAGATCCGGCAGTTCCCCAAACGCTACGTCCGCCTGGCTCCACAGGCCGGCCGTTCCGGCTACAACGCGATGGTCGAGTTTGCCCGCACGGTCAGCCGGCCGGAACTTCGCGCGGTACTTGAGGCCGCGCTCGACGGACCCGGCGTGTACCGGAAGTTCCGCTCCGTGCTCAGGGATGAACCGCGCGAGTTCAAACGCTGGCAGCAGTTCCGCGGCGAGAAGATCGCGGGCCGACTGCGCAAGCGGCTCGAAGCCGAGGACCTGGCCATCGAACTCATCCCCGACAACGATTAGCTACTGGAAAAGGGACAGAGGGACAAAGGGATAAAGGGAGCAAGTCCGGGCACTCGATCCCTCTATCCCTCGATCCCTTTTCAGACTCTGGCCTGCCGTCAGTCGGCGAGCACCAGCCGGATGGTCCGGCTTTCGCTGCCCGCGCTGAGACGGCAGAAGTAGGTGCCGGCGGCAACGGAGTGGCCGCCGTTTCCTTTCCGGTCCCAGGTCGCGGAGTAGCGTCCGGCCGGCCTCTGCCCTTCCCGCAGCGTCCTCGTCAGCCGGCCGGTGCCATCGTAGATGTCAATCCGCGCCGGAGCCGAGGAAGCCAGTTCGTATCCAAGCCGCACCGGGCCTGTCGCCGGATTCGGCCCGGCCAGCCGCAGCGCTGTGCGGTAGGGCACGGACGGCCCCTGCGCTACTCCCACGTGCGTGCTGTGCTGGTCCAGAATCCAGTCGTTCGGGTCGAACACGACGCTTGTCGGTTCACCGCCGACCGGGAAGACGTTCTGCTGCGGACTGGAGTTCACGTCGTAGCGGAACGTCTCGTTGCCGCCCGCCCAGTTGACCCTCACCTCGACCGGCATGTGAAATACCGACGGCGCCCCGCTGTGGTTATTCTGGGCGAGTTCAAGAACGACCTCCCAAGCGT
>CAZSUX010000066.1:11301-11728 GCA_964610135.1 uncultured bacterium
CGCCTGTCTGTCGACCCTGCCACCCGAGGTTGTAAGTTGGGTACCAGTCGTCGTAGACCCACTCGTTGAAGAACCAGTCGAGGTCGAGTCCGGTCATCTGCTCGTGGATGCGCTTGTAGTCCTCGGTGTTGGCGTTCCCGTACTTGAAGCTGTCGCCGTACGCCCGCATGGTGCGGAAGAAGATGCCGGGCTCGGCCCAGTTGGTGTCCGCCTCGACAAACCTGAGCATGTGCTGCACCCAGCCGGCCTTGCAGTACGTGTGACCCCAGGCGAACAGGCTGTCAGGGTACGGCGGGTCGTATATCGGGCGTGGGAAGGACGCCTCTTCGTCAAAGTAGTCCTGGGCACGTGACGAAATCATGTTCAGGAAGGAACTCAGGCCGTTCAGGTGATGCTCGTATTGCTCGTCCGAATAGACCGCGAACCC
>CAZSUX010000067.1:0-11639 GCA_964610135.1 uncultured bacterium
TTTCACCGGTTCGGTCTGGCTTGCCCGGGCGCTCAACCTGAACGCGAACATGAACATCGGCATCAAGGGCGTCTATACGTGGATGACCGTGCTCACCGTGGGCGAGGCCCTGGCGCAGGCGCTCTATTCCGACACGCTCGACCCGTCGGTGGTGACACTGGGTCAGAACATCACGCTTGCGCTTTTCGGCAGCTCTAACCCGGTCACGGTCCATTCCGTCGAGTACCCCGGTGCGATCCGGAAGCTCGATACGACTTCGCAGTGGCTCTATGCTTTGCAGGAGGACATTGCCGAGAGCTTCCACGACGTGGCGGCCACGCTGGGGAGTGAGGAAGCCAGCCGGAACGCGGGCGCGTATCCCGCTACTCAGACTGCCGGCGGCTGGGCAATCGTCCGCACCAACGACTCGATACCCCTGCTCGTGAACAGCACGGTCGGCGACAGCCTCTTGTATGCCGACCTGCTCAAGCTCGAGCCCGCCCTCGATACTATCCCGACCCTTGACCCCAATATCACCGACGCCACCGGGCTGATAGTCATCAGTGAGAGCACCTGGGACATCTGGGCATACTATTGCGACACCAGCCTCTGGATGAACCGTACCGATACCCTGAAGCACTTGTACAAGAAACCGATCATCCAGATGTTCCAGCACAAGCAGACCGGGGCCATCGACACCTGCATCCAGTACTTTGACAAGCCGGGCGGCGGCTCCTATACGGCCTACCTCCATGGTGATAGCTGGGCCGAGTGGGTGTGGAAATGCGGCGAGGGCGGTACACACACTCCCGTGATCTGGCCCAATGGGAAGCCGAACCCGCCCTACAAGAACACCACGAACTGGACGCTGGTTGGCGGCAAAGGCCATCCCGGCAATAACCGCTACAAGACCGACACGGTCTGGACCCATCTACATCTGGCGAAGAGGCTTGACACGGCGGGCATGCGGAACTACGTGAGCCCCGAGGAGTCGGCCTACCTTGCGCAACACGGGGACGTCATTGACGGCTACTACTGGTGGACAACCGATTTCTACACCGGCGCCGAGTCGACCGTCGGCCACAAGGGCCCGCGGGTTCGGCCGCGCCGGGTCAATCCCGACCGCGAGTTTCACGCGGTCTCCTACGTCTGGCGGCACGGAGCCACGTCCGCACCCTACGGCCTCGGCCCGCCGCTGGGCGGGACCCTCTTCCCGCGCAGCGGAGTCGCTGCCGCCAGCCCGCTGATGACCGTCGCCCGGTCGGTGCCGTTCATGCCCGTCAATACTGCCGCCGGGTCGGAGTATTTCTTTCTACCGGCCTGGGACGTGAAACTCACCCCGCTTGATTCGATTGGCGTGGCGGAGATCACCAGCGACTCGGCCTACGCCGCTAACACCCGGGGTTCATTCAACAACCTCGAGGACCTGAGAAAACATGTGCTATTACCATGAGAGGAGCGAAGTGAGAAGCGCGAAGCGCGAAGCGCGAAGTCCGGGGGTCGCAGTTCGTCGTTTGGCGTTTGGCGCTCGGCGTTGCTTGCGTGATGACCGCGGCGTGGCGGCGGTCGAAGGGATACTCGTCGTCGCGCTCCTCGCCGGGGTGTTGCTCGGCTGCATACTCCTCGGCCAGTGGGGCACCGACTTGCAGAAGACGCAGATGGGCGCGCGGCTGCTCACATTCAACGCCGGCGATATCACCCTCGCCAAGTTCGGGAGGCCGGGGGACTCGGCTACGCAGACGTTCACGACCGGGGGTTGGGACGCCTATGCCGGCATCCTGCCAGCCGACTGGCTCAACATGATGTTCGTCCTGCCGAACGACCGCTACTCGGGCCGCGTGAAAGGCACCCAGCAGGGACGGCAGCCGAGCCAGGGGCCGTCGCTGTTCGGATTCTCACCCACGTCGATGGGCTACTTTTCCAGCTCGGCGGCGGCATCCAACTCGTGGGCGAGTTCCACGACGGCGGTCCGGACGACTTTCATGGGCATCGCATACTACGTGGGACGCTACCGGGTGACGGCGGATGGGCTGGGTTCGAAACCGACAATCCCGGCCGCAATCCCGGTCCTGGAGTCCATCTATACTCGCGTAGGAGTACGATAGAACTCGTGAAAGTGCTACTGCGCATAGTCCTGACCGTGTTGCTGGTTGTCCTGGCGGTGGAAGTCGGCATCAAGCTGACGCCGAGTCTTGCCTCGTGGACGGGAGCCGGAAGGCGGGGGACGGTTTCAGGCCTTCAGTCCCCGGTTTCCGGCGGGGCGCAACCGGACTGGGGCGGAGGCCGGATGTCGTTCTCCGACCGCTCCGCGGCAGGGGTCATTGACTCGGCCAAGACGGCATCCAGAGGAGACCGGTCGAGCCCGAAGACCTTCTCGGGCTCTGCCCGCGGGATCTTACTCCAGCAGAAGTCGGACTCCGATTATGCACTGACGATGGCGATGCGGTCTTCCGGTGGGTCCGGCCGGACCGTCCTGTTTGAAATGCCTTCATCCGGCCATTTCCGGAGAGAGATGCTCCCCGGAGACGGGGACGCGGAACCGCCGGCAACGGACATCCCGCTCTACCCGCAGTCGCACTGCCGGATGCAGGTCGGACACGGCACCGGCTGTTTTGTGGGATTCTACCTTACGCCCGACAGCGTCGAGGCGGTCCGTTCATTCTACGTCCAGATCCTTACCAAGCTCGGCTGGCACCGGGTCGCCGCCGGCCGCGCCGGTTTCGTGGAGACCTTCACCAAGCGCAACGCGGACCGGGCGGTTGCTGTGCAGTTGAGGAAACAGGATTCGATGACGACCCGCATCGGCCTGGTCGTGACGGCCTCCGGTAGTATTGACCCCAGTGAAAGGAAATAATCTGACATGGTGGAATCTGAGAAGACACCGTTGATACCCAAGGGCTCCCTGCGAACGCTGATTGTCGCAGTCCTCCTGGGCCTGGTCGGCATCGTCCTGATGAACTTCTATTTCCGTTCCAGGACCAAGAAGGTGCAGTGGATTTCCGTGGCGGTGGCCACCAAGCCGATTGCCGGCGGAGACACCATCAGGCACGGTTGGCTGGTCGCGAAGGAGCTGCCCCGGGACGTGCTTGGCGGCAAGTACGTGGAGGGCAAGGATATCATCGCCGTGGAGGGGAGGCTCTTGGGCGTCGATATGGACCCGGGCCAGCCTTTGTACTGGAACGCCATACCCCTCTCCGCCCAGGGCGGATACGACAAGTACCTGAGGCCCGAGCTCAGGGAGAGGGCATTCGCGCTCACCCTGGCCGGGGTGCTCAGCTCCGGGACCAGGCCCGGGGACGTGATTGACATCCTGGGCACGTATTCCGAGGGCGGCAAACGGACGGCCTTTGAGGTCCTGCCCGCGGTGACCGTAATCGACAAGATCGGGGCGATACTGGTGCTGAGCGTCACGCCGGAAGAGGAGTTGCTGCTCCTCGCCGCTCAGCCTTGCGACCTGACCATGTCCATCCGCAGCAAGCTGGAGCCGAACGTGGATGTGAAAATGACACCGGTCAGCATTACCGACGTTCTGCCCCGGGCCAGAGAGCTGGGGACGGCAAGAGCGGCGAGATTGCGCAGAGAGGCCGCGGCAGGGAAGATCCAACGTGACTGATAGTCAAAGGGGGCGTAGCATGCGTTGTTTGACTTGGCTGGTAATTATCCTGGTGACCGTCGCCGGCACGGCCTTCGCCTACGAAGAAATCACGGTCGGCGTCGGCGAGCAAAAGCTCGTCGGTGTTCCGTCCGGGAGTGACATCTCTTTCACCGGCCCGTTGCACATCAAGCGATTGGATGCGGGAAACGTCAAGATCATCGGCGACGCTCCCGGGTGGGGCTCGGTTACCGTCAAGCGGGGCAGCGACATCCTCCAGTACTCGGTCACCGTCGTCGCCATCCCCCCGGAGCAGACGATCTCGAAGCTGAAATCGCTGCTGGGAGGAATGCCGCTGACCTACTCCGCGGGCGGCGGACAGGTGATTCTCGAGGGACGGATTGAAGACACGCAGGAGCTGCAACGTTTCAACCGCGTAATGGAGATGTTCCCCGGGGTGGTGAACATGGTCGTGATAGCCGCCAAGGAGCCGCTGATTGACATTGCGGTGACCCTCGTCGAAGTGGATGCGTCCTCCGGTTCGGGCCTGGGTCTGCTCGACATCGGTTCGCCCGGCGGCCTGGCCACGATGTCCGGTACGATGCCATTGACGAATATCACCAGCGGGAAGATCAGCACCGACGACTTTCAGGTCAGTCTGTCTCTGTCCAGCCAGATTCTCAACGCGCTCAACGCGCAGATCCAGGACGGCCGGGCCAAGGTCGTCGCCAATCCGAGGATCGTCACGCAGAACCAGAAGCAGGCCGTGATTACCTCCGGCGGCGAGATACCGTACCGGGTGGTCAGCGCAACCGGAGCCCAGGGCGTTGAGTACAAGCCGTACGGCATCAGGTTGGCGGTGACCCCGGAAGAGCGGGATAAGGACATACTGCTGCAATTGCAGCTCGAGTCGAGCGAGCCGGTCGGCACCGTGACCGGCGGCAGCGAGAACCCGCTGACTTCACGCAGCATCGACCTGAACATCGCGGTCGAGAAGGACAGGACGCTGGCCATCGCCGGTCTGTACAACGCGGTTACCTCCCGCGAAACCCGGGGCGGCTGCATCTTTCCATTATTCGCGACTTCCGCGTCCGCGCGCAAGCGCGAGATAATCGTCCTGGTGACCCCGCGCGTGTCGCTTGACGGCATCCAGCAGGATTTCTTCAAGATGGTCACGCCCAAAGACATGAGGAGATAAGGCGGTCCCAATGGACAAGAAGACCGAAGACGGAAGAAGGGAGCCGGGAGACGGTCTGCGGTCCCCGGTCTCCGGTCCTCAGTCCTCGGCACCGGGCGACCCGGAAGCCGCAGATGACCTCGCCGGGCTGCTAGATAGAACCGACCGGGTACTAGGGACCGGCCCCGTTCGCGGGAGCCGGGCTGCGCCGACCGGGCCGGAGCGTGCCTCCGTACAATCGGCCGAGGTCCGCGACGGCGACCGTCTCAGCACCAGCACTCCCGGGACGATGCTGGACCTGCTGGCGCCTGCGTCCGTCCGCACGACCGACCGCGATGCGCTGCAGGAGTCGGAACGCACTGCACCCGGCGGCCGCAGGCCGAGCGCACCCGGCGTCGCCGGCGACGACCTGTCTGACCTCAAGCGGCATGTCCAGGGTGAACTGCTGCGGCGCGTTAGCAAGCACAAGGCGAGTTTCGACGGCATCGGCGACGCCGAATTCCGGGCCAAGGTGCGCGAGATCGTGGTGGCCATACTCTCGGAGCCGTCGACGGCGATTCCACCCGGGTGGACCCCGGATGCGCTGCTGACGGAGTTGCTCCATGACTTCCTGGGTCTGGGCGCGCTCGAGCAGTTCCTGGCTGACGACACGATCAGCGAGATCATGGTAAACCGGCCCGACCAGATATACATCGAACGCGACGGCCGGCTGGAACTGACCACCGCGCGGTTCCTGAATGAGAACCAGGTTCGCGCCGTGATTCAGCGGATAATCCAGCCGCTGGGCCGGCACGTCGACGAGAGCGTTCCCTATGTCGACGCCCGGTTGCAGGACGGCTCGCGCGTGCACGCGATAATCCCGCCGCTCGCCATCGACGGCTCGAAAATCACCATCCGGAAGTTCTTCAAGAACAAACTGACCACCGACGACCTGCTCCGGCTGGGTTCGCTTAGCCGGCAGATCGCCCGGTTCCTCGAAATCATGGTCAGGTACCGGGCCAACATTATGGTCTCGGGCGGAACCGGCAGCGGCAAGACGACTCTGCTCAACGTCCTCTCCAACTTCATCCCCGACAACCAGCGGATCATCACCGTCGAGGATTCCGCCGAACTGCGGCTCAACAAGCAGCACGTCCTGGCGCTTGAAGCCCGGGCCGCAAACATCGAAGGCGCCGGTGCCGTGTCGATCCGCGAGCTGGTCAGGAACACGCTGAGGATGCGGCCGGACCGGGTCGTGATCGGAGAGTGCCGCGGCGGCGAGGCGCTGGACATGCTGCAGGCGATGAACACCGGTCACGACGGTTCCCTGACTACGATCCACGCCAATACCTCGCGGGACGCGCTCGCCCGGCTGGAGACCCTGGTGCTGATGGCCGGGGTGGAGCTCCCGTCGCGGGCGATCCGGGAGCAGATTGCGGCCGCGATCCACTTCGTAATCCAGACGTCGCGCATGCCCGACGGCTCGCGCAAGATCACCGACATCACGGAGATTTCCGGGCTCGGCGAGAACAACGTCTTCCTGACCCAGGAGATATTCGTCTTCAAGCAGCAGGGGTTCGACGCCGCGGGCCGGGTTATCGGCCGGTTCCAGCCGACCGGTACGGTCCCGCGTCTCGTGGAGCGGCTGCGCGCCCGCGGCATCAAGTTCCCCATGGAGGTGTTCGCTGCTCCTGCTGCTTAGGTTCGCCTCCTACGCCGCAGTTTTCGTGGCGCTGGCCCTCCTGGGGCAGGTTGGGGTGCAGGCCGTGGCCGTCTACCGCCGACGGTTCATCGCGCAGACCGAAGAGCGGGTGGAGTCGCTCTATCTCGGTGTTTCACCGCAACGGCTGTGGGTCCTCTCACTGCTGGCCACGGCCGCCGGCGCGCTGCTCCTGGGTGTGGCAACGAATTTCGTGCCGGTGCTCGTCGCGGTCGGTGCGGTTGTCGGATTCATGGTGCCGCGTTTCTACCTGAGCAACATGGAGGCGCAGCGACGCAAGAAATTCGACGCTCAGTTGCTTGATGCCATTCCCATGCTGGCCGGCGCGATGAAGGCCGGGATGAGCCTGATGCAGGCGATGGAGCAGGTCACCCGGGAAATGGGTCCGCCCATCCGGCAGGAATTCGCCCACGCGCTGCAGGAGAACCGGGTCGGGAAACCGGTCATTCAGGCCCTGATGGACATGAGGAACCGCATCCATTCGGAGGACCTGGACATCACCGTAAACGCAATCAGCATCGCGCAGGAGACCGGCGGAGTGCTGTCCGATCTGCTGGTGAAGATGGGCGAGACAATCAGGTCGCGGAACCGAGTCCGATCCAAGATTCTCACCCTGTCGGCCCAGGGCCGGCTCCAGGGGATTATCATGATTTTCATCCCCTGGTTTCTGGCAGCCATCCTGGCCATGCTTGACCCCGGCATGATGCGCCCCATGTTCACCACCACCACCGGGCAGATAATGCTGGTAATCGTCGGCGTTCTTGAGCTCTTCGGCTGGCTCGTGATTCGCCGGCTAGTTGCCATTGACGTCTAGGAGAAATCAATGATATTTGTCGCAGTCGCACTGCTGCTCGGCGCCGTCGTGCTCGGCCTCCGATGGTACTCAAACCGGTCGAAGCAGAAGGCGGCCGAGCCGAAGCAGGACGTGAGTCGCGGGTCCGACCTCCTGACGTCGGCCCGGCCGCTGATGCGACAGATCGCCGCCTACAGCCGGCACATACCGTTGCTCGGACTCAAGGAACGGTACGCGCAGCAGCTCGAACGGGCCGGGCTGCGGTTCGAGCTGAGTGCCGATGAGTTCCTGGCCCTTAAGGCGGGCGCCCTGGTGGTCGCGATCGGAGTCGCGCTCATCGTCTACCTCGCCGTCGCCCAGAGCCTGCTGATCGTGGCCGCCGTCATCTTCCTGGGATTCATGTTTCCGGACATCCGCCTGCAGGCGGCGGTGCAGAAACAGCAGCACGCATTCCTGCGGGCGCTGCCCGGCTTTCTGGACCTGATGGCGCTGTCGGTGGAAGCCGGAATGGGTTTTGACTCGGCCGTGCTGAGGCTGACCGAGGTGCTCGAGCAAGGCCCCCTGATCTGGCGGTTCCAGTCGTTCCTCAGAAGCGTGAATGTCGGCAAGACGCGCGTCGAGGCTCTGCGGGAATTGTCCCAGAAGGTGGACCTGCCGGACTTCACCAGCTTTGCCAACCTGGTAATCCAGGCTACGGACACCGGGGCAAGCATGGGGCCGGTGTTGCGGACGGCGTCGGCCGAAATGCTGTCGCGCCGGTTCGACCGGGCCGAGAAGGCGGCGCACGAACTGCCGGTGAAGATACTCCTTCCCCTGTTCGTCTTCGTCTTCCCGGCCACATTCGTAATGGTCCTCGGGCCTGTCTATTTCCAGTTCCTGTCCTCAGGCGCGGCAGGTGCACTATGATGGAAGACTCCGACCTCGACGGTCTCGAGTCCGTTGCCGTCGAACTGGAGCTGGTCGAGGAGCCGACTCCAAAGAAACGTCCGTCGAGAATCATCCGGCTGGTCGGTATCGCCTCGCTCGCGCTCCTCTTGATACTCGCGGTCATCTTCCTGACGCCGAGCCTGCGGAGTGACTTCGTGCCGCGAATGGCCGCCAAAGTGGGTCTGATAAAGTCTCCGCCACGGCCGGTGAAACCGGACCCGCCGCCGCCGGTGCCGGTCTTGTGGCAGAGGCTCGACCTCGGCGCGATGCCCGATGAAGTTGCACAGGACCTCAGGCAGGGCAAATACTACTACGAAAAGCGCCTTCCCGGCAATTTCGGCCTGGCAATCGACTACTGGCACAAGGCCCTGGCTCGGCTCGGAGAGGGAGACCGGAGTGGCGTGCAGAACCTCGTCACGTCGGCCGAGGAAGAACTGGCTCGGCAGTTCAGCGCCGACTCGGCTGACGCGTTCGTGCTGCTCAAGCAGGGCAAAACGGCCCAGGCCGTGGCCCTGCTGGAGAGAATGCGGGCCGACTACCTCGACATCGAGGCCCCGCAGTACAAGTGGGCGTCGCTGATGCTGTACCGACGCCGCCGCTAGCCCAAATGGACAGAGGAGATGACATCGGAGACCGCTCGATGACTTCAAACCAAGAGCGTCGGGAGATTCGCCAGCGTGAAACAGCGAGCCGACTGGCCATCCGGCTGCTTCGCGATGAGACCGCAGTTACAACCCTCGAGTACGTAGTCGCCGGCGTCGCCCTGGCGCTGGCGGGCGTTGCCGCGTCCCGCGTCATTGCCATCGTCCTCAAGAGCTATCTCCACCGCATTTATCTGGTGGTTACGCTGCCGATACCCTGACCCCTAGGCCTAGCGTGCGCAGATTCCTGGTCCGCGCACTCCTTCCGAGCCCCGGGGTCGGCGCGGCGATTGCCGCGTTCGCTGCCACGCTGTCCCGGCCAAGCAACCCCGACACGCTCTGGCACCTGGCAATCGGGAAGTGGATCGTCACCCACCACGCGGTACCCGACGTAAGCCGTTTCTACTATTCAGCGACTGCCGGCTTCGGCTACGACTACTCGTGGCTGTCGCAGGCGGTCCTGTTCAGCGCCTACCGTTGGCTGGGTGGGGCAGGCCCGGCAATCCTGAACGCGGCCGTGGCCGGTTTCATCTTCTACCTCCTCTACAAACTGCTGGAACGGGACAACGCGAACATGCTGGTCAACTTCGCCGTGCTCCTCCTTGCCCTGGTGACAACCACGGCCTACCTGTCCGGCCGACCGGTGATGTTCACCGTGGCTTTCTTCACGCTGGAGCTGCTTGTCCTCTCCAACTGGGCCGCGTCCCGCGGCCCGGGGCACGGCGCGCGGTCACACCGCAATTTCATCTGGCTGATTCCTCCGATGGTGGCTCTCTGGGCCAATCTGCACCCGGGGTTTGTGCTCGCCCCGCTCCTGATCCTGCTTTTCCTGCCACTGGGTCGGGAGGCCCGGGACCGTTGGACTCTGGCCGCGTGCCTGGCCGCCAGCGTGGCCGCCATTATCTTCAACCCGTACGGGTGGCGGCTGTACTTGATGCCTTTGGAGACGGTGCGGGCGCTGCCGATGCTCCGGGGGCTGACCGAGTGGACCGGCGCTTCGGGCTGGGAGGCGGTGGTCTGGGGCGGCCTCGTCGCCTTGGTCACGTGCGGTCTGTCGCTGCGACGGCAGTCCCTGCCGGTGACGCTGCTCGCTGCCGGGAGCGCGCTCGCGGCCGGTGTGAGCAGCCGCAACATGCCGCTGTTCGGGGTGGTCGCCGTGTTTGTCATCGGCCGGACCCTGCTGCCGGTGCTCGCGCCCACGCTCGGACGGGTCGACCTGGTCCGGAAGTTCGACATGAGATTCGAGGACGCCGGCGGTTGGTTCTGGGTCGTCGCGATTCCATTCCTTCTCGTCGGCGCGTTGCGGCTCCGAGTCGCCCCTATGGACCTGGAATTCGACTTCTCACGTTACCCGACGGACGCGGTCCGCTACATCGAAGACCACGGCTGTCCCGACAACCTCTTCGTGCGCGAGACGTGGAGCAGCTATCTCATGTGGGAGGTGCCGGACCGGAAGCTCTTCTATGACGCGAAAGGCGGCTTCAGCCGGGAAGCCACTCAGGCGCATTCCGAACTCGTCAAGCCGAAGCCCGGATGGCGCGGTGTTGTTGACCGTTACGGCATAGCCACGATGCTGTTGGAACGAGGCAGTCCGCTCGCCGTCGTTCTCATCGAGGCCGCCGACTGGCGCCGAGAATACTCCGATTCGCTCGCGGAGGTCTACGTCCGCCATCAGGCCGGTGCCGGCAAGCGGTCCGCCTCGTCGTTCTAGCCGGCTACACCCCACTCCGGGACACTGATGTTGCGAAGCGGATGGAAGGCGCGCCGATCTCCCGAATTCAATGCAGGCGGCGGCCCCTCCTGCCCAGATTGCGGATGGCGGGAGGTGCCAGCAGAATCCTCGCTTTCAGCTAGGTGAGCCGCCAGCGTGCCGCCACGACTCCGCGGTCGCAGGCACGTTCGTTGACTCCCGGCGACTCACGTTGCGGGAGTCATCCGGTCGGGATTGACCGGACCAACGCGAACTAGTCTGCGGGTCCCTGTGTGCCGCCCACTGGCGCGGAGGCTCGTGGACGCGAGGCAGCGTAAGAGTCGTGCATGTATGCGTCAGCCCGGGTAAGATCGTCCAGGAACCGGATCCACCGTTCCTCTAGCCCGGCCACCAGACCGAGTACAAGCGGACCGGCTTACCCTTCGCATGATGGTAGTAGTTGCCAAAGACGTTCCAAGAGCCAAGTTCAGTGGACTCGCCACCTTCGGATGCGATGGTCTCGATGACGCCCGGGGTGAACGCGATGGCGTACTTCGGACGATATCTTCCGATGCGTTCATGTTCGTTACCCGGCAGGCTGTTGACCGGATTAGTGCCTATCTCGAGAGATACAGAGCTGGCCATGTCCCCATATAGCCGCACGCCGCGAGTGGTGCCCTCCCGTTTTTGGATGATATCCGCAACCGCGTGTGTCATCCGGTAGAAGGAGTAGCTCGGTCTTGAGAGGTAGGTCACTACTCGCCAGCCTTCTTCCATGGAGAGCGCCAAGATGATGGTTGGTACGATCGGGGCGGCAGAGATTCCCATTTCACGCAGTCTGTCAACCAGCGCAACACAGGCTGTTGCACAAAGGCCGGCAACAGGGACGAGCAACGGGGCGTAGTATCGTGAGGGGCTATACGAGTCGAGGGAAAGCCCGATCAAGTATACCATGATGTAGCCGACCAACAGGTGGACCAGCGGTTCCCGGCGGAAGCGCTTCGATACGACGGACGCGGAAGTGGTCAGGAGCAGGGCCACAGCCACCAAAACTTGTCCGACGCGTTCCGGGAAGGCGACCACTCTGAGAAGGAAGTTCGACGCCCAGTTCCCGAAGCTACGCGGGAGGATGCCAATGGTG
>CAZSUX010000068.1:0-11560 GCA_964610135.1 uncultured bacterium
AGGAACAACCCACTGCCCTGTGCTGGAATCCGAACCGCAACGTGGTCTACTGTGCCAACAAGGGCAGCAGCACGGTGAGTGTGATTGACGCGGCCACCAATACTGTTTTGGACACGGTTCCGACCGCCGGCGCACCGATTGCGCTCATCTACAATCCGGACCTCAGCAAGCTGTACACGGCGGACTCCGGCCCGGGTGCCGTGACCGTGATTGACGGGCTGGCCGATACCGTGCTCGTGACGGTCGATGGAGGGGGTTGGCCGCGTCGGTTCTGCTACAACCCGGTGAACAGCAAGGTCTACGTGGCGGACCTCGGTTACTACATGTGGGTGATTGACTGCGTTTCGGATACGATCCTCAGCATCGTCTGCCCTTGCGAGGCTTACGCTATCGCCTACAACTCCCTGAACAACCGCGTCTATGCGGCCAACTACGACCGGATATACGTGATCGACGGCGCGACCGACACAAGGCTGGCGGCGCCCTATTTCGGCCATCAACCGTCGGCCGCCTGCGTCGCCGACTCAGGCCTGCGGGTATTCGTCACATCGGACGAGGATGGACTGCTTACCGTGATGGACTGCGCAACCGATTCTCTGACCACCGTCATCGGTACCGAAGAGCGTCCCTCGGACCTCTGCCTCAATTCCACGGGCAGCAAGGTCTACTGCGCCTGCTCAGGCAGCAACGAAATAGCCGTCATTGACGCCCTGACCAACAGCGTCAGCGCGCTCGTCCCGGTTGAGCCCAGTCCGGCAGCGCTCCTTCACAACCCGTTGAACGACAGGGTCTACTGCTCAAGCTCCGGCGAACGGAACCTGGACTTGCCGGGAAGCTTTGCGGTGGTTGACGGGGTTGGCGACACCGTGCTGCGCAAGTTCCGAACCGGGCCGCTCGGGTGCGGCAGGCATCAACTCTGCTCCAGCCCGGACGGTCACAGGGTGTATGCCGCCCTCGGCGATGACTATGAAGTCCTGGTGGTCGATGGGGAAGCTGACACAGTCGTGTGCCGAGTGGCGGTGAGTGGCTTCGCTTCCACGTTGTGCTACGGGCCGGCATACAACTACGCATATGTGAGCGCTTTCGACGCGTTGGACGTCATTGATTGCGAGCTGAACGTCGTGATCGGCCGGGTCGAAGCCGGCCTAGTGCACGCACTCCTTTACAGCCCGGTCGGCGCCAAGGTGTACGCCGCGAATGAATACTGTGGCATCGTTAGTGTTATTGCCGGAGAGAGGCCGGAACTCGTCGCTCAGATTGATGTCGGCGGCGAGCCGATTGCTCTCTGCCGGGTCTCCGAGGACAACAAGGTCTACTGCGCGAGCGAGGTGAGCAGCGAGGTGGTCGCAATCGACGCGAGCGCCGACACGGTCGTCGCACGGCTGACGGTCGGCGGCGGTCCGTGCGCCTTCAGCTATGACTCGCTCAACAACTACATCTATTGCGCGTGCCGTCGAAGCAACGAAGTCTATGTGATTGACGCACACCGTGACAGCGTGGTGAAGGTGATTGGCGTTGGCTCGGAGCCGGTCGCGCTCGCCTGGAGTCCGGCTGAGCTGCGGACTTACGTTGCGAACTACTCGGGGTCCAGCGTGTCGGTTATCCGCGACAGCATTCACGTCGGCGTAAGCGAGGGCCAGCCGCAAGCCTCAAACCACAAGCCGCAAGCAACCGTTGTCCGCGGGGTGCTGAACTTTCAGGCAGACAGTAGACAGCAGACAGCAGACAGGGCGGAGCTGCTGGATATCAGTGGGCGAAGCGTGATGAGCCTAAAGGCAGGCGCGAATGACGTCCGTCATCTTGCTCCCGGGGTCTACTTTGTGCGCGAAGAGCCGCAAGCCGTAAGCCACAAGCCGCAAGCTATCCGCAAGATTGTCATCACGAGGTAGGCAGAAGTCGTGAGACCCATCACTGCTTTGTTCACATTGTGCATCATCGTATCGCTGTCGCCCGGGCAGTATGTTGAGAATGAGGTACTTCTGCCTGATTCGACGTCCGGGTTGACCTCGGTCGGGTCGCTTGTCTTCCATTCGCCGACCAACACGATCTACGTCGGGGGTGACGGCAGCTACCTTGTAGCCGTCAACGCCCAGACCAACGGGAAGCTCAGAAGGGTGGCGGTCGGCGATGGACCGCATCTACTGTGCAGCGACCCACAAGGCAACAAGGTCTATTGCGCCAACCATGGCGGTACAGTCACGGTGATTGACGGCGCGACAAGCCAGGCGGTCAAGACATTCCCGGTCGAATGGAACGTCACCGACTTCATTTACAGCGAACAAGAGAACAAGCTGTACTGCGGCAACGCGACCGACAGCTTCGTCCGTGTCATCGACTGTGCCGGCGATAGCGTTGCGTCGCGAGTGCCCGTCAGTTACGGGCCCGGCGCGCTCTGCTACAACCCGCAGCTCAACCGTATCTACTGCGCGCACAGCGCCCGGGACGAAGTGTCCGTGATTGACTGCACCGCCGACACGGTCGTCGACATCGTCTGGGTGCGCGGGGTCGAGCCGGGTCATGTCTGCTACGACTCGGCAACCAACTGTGTGTACACCACGAACTCGTATAGCGGTACGGTTTCGGTGATAGACTGCGCGACCGACACTCTCGTAAGGCTCGTGCCTGTGGGGCGCTGGCCCACGGCCATCACGACCGGCCCGCCGGGCAAGGTCTATTGCGCGAACTACGGTGACAGCGTCGTTTCGGCGATTTCCGGCAGCGGAGTGAAGATGGTAAGGACTGGCGAGTACCCGACATCCTTGAGTTTCGATCCGGTGAACAACAAGGTCTATTGCCCTAACGACTTCTCGCATTTGGTCACGGTGATCGACGCAACCCGGGATACGGCCATAGCTCAGGTTTGGACCGGTTCGTACCCCACGGCCGTGTGCCACAACCCAGCCGGCAACAACACCTACGTTGCATGCAGGGATGATGATGTAGTATCCGTCATCGGCGGAGTGTCCGACACCGTCGAGGCCGTAATCACGTTCGGGGTCTGCTACCCCGGCCCGCTGTGCTACAGCACCGCGAGCAACCACCTCTACTGCCTCGACCCAAGCAATCACACGCTGTACGTCATCGAGGGTGATTCAAATCGAGTCCTGAAGACGTTGGACACACGAAGCACCAACTACGGTTCGGACACGATCGTCTGGGACCCGGTCAGCAACAAGGTCTATGTCACCAACACGGGGGGCGGTGCCGTGCTGATCCTCGACTGCGCGAGCGATAGCATCACAGCGGCTGTCGAGACCGGCTATTGGCCGCGCGCCCTGTGCTGCAGCGACGACGGCAAGGTCTACGTGGCGCATGACAGCGGTGGCGTGGCGGTAATTGATGGCAGCGGCGACACCGTACGCGCAGTAGTCCCGGTCGGTGACGATGCGCGGTCCCTCTGCTACGACCGGGTAGACGACAAGCTGTACGTCGGCAAGCGGTACGGGTACGCGGTGAGCGTGATCGACGCAAACGGTGATTCGGTGGTCGCATCCATCCCGGTGCGCGCCTCGTACGGCGTCACGGTCCGTTGGAACCAGACCCACGACAAGGTGTACGCTTGCGGCACGTATCCGGACACGCTGGCCGTCATCGACTGCGCAGGCGACACGGTGCTCAGGAACATCCTCGTGACGAACGGGCTCGACTGGATGTACATCGATTCTGTTTGCGACAAGGTCTACGGTGTTGACTTGTGGGACGGTCGCCTGCGCATCATCCAGGCGTCAACGGATACGTTATACAGGAACCTGGACATCGGGTACGTGACTGCCCTTCTCGACAATGGGAAACGTGGACCGGCCAACCGGCTGTACTGCGCTACGCATGATGGAACGGTCGTTGTGGTCGCAGGGTACAAAACGGACAGCATCTTGCGTCGTATCACCGTAGGAGACCACCCATCTGCCCTTGCCTGGAATCCCACATACTCGCGAGTCTACGTGTCGAACTCAGGCAGCTCGAGCATCACGGTGATACGTGATACCTTGGGGGTAGGTGTGGAGGAGAGCCAGCCGCAAGCCACAAGCCGCAAGCCACGGTCGTGCGCGGGGTGCTGAACCTGGAAGAAGGTAGTAGACAGAATACAAAACACCGCGCGGAGTTGCTGGACGTCAGCGGGCGGAAGGTGCTGGACCTGGAGCTGGGCGCGAATGATGTGCGGGCGCTGGCACCCGGAGTCTACTTCGTCAGAGGACCGGAGACCGGGGACGGGAGACCGGTAGCTTCCATCCGCAAGGTCATCGTCACCTGGTAGGCGAAAGCAGCCGCCGGGCAGACTGTTTCTTAGGGCAGTCTCGGACGCGCAGCACGGTGGTTTTCGGGGGCTCCAGACCCGGCGCAACAGTCATGACGCGGCTGCGGGCTCTATTCGCCGACCCCGAAGCAATCTAAGTGATCGAAAAAGACAGCTTTAGGTGCGGTCGAGGTCGTCAGAATCTACCTTCCGGGAACCACGGTGGGAACCGTTCCCGGGACGGTTCAGGAGGTGATTCCCAAGGTCAGTGCGAAGGTGAATCTCGGCAGAACTTGGGAGGCGAGATCGACCGCGAATCCGATGGGGCTTCCCAAGGTGAGTTGCAGACCGATTGGTGATGGGGTTCGGACCGTGACCTGGAAGATGAGAGGCAGACTCGTTGTCGGGCTGATTCCGAAGGTCTGTTGGGGGGCCTTTCGCGGAAGTACTTGCGGGCCGGTTTGCGGCGCGGTTCGCGCGGCGAGTCGCAGCACGAATCCGACCCAAGCGGCGGTCAGCCGGCAGCGGGGAGAAGTCAAACCGAAGCCGGGACGCGTGACGCGTCCCGGCTGAATCAACTGAGGGTCAGGCGATTCGCACAGTGGGACAGGCCGGCCCTGTCCCGAAGGGAGCCGGCTACCGGCTAGCGCAGCTTCTTCTTGTGGCGCATCGACTTGATGCGCTTCTTGTACTTGTGGCGCCGTATCTTAGAGAGCTTGCGCTTTCTGCCACAAGGCATCTATTGCCCTCCCTTCATTAGACTTGCTTTCAGGAGCCGCGAGGCCTTGAACACCGGCACGCGCCGCGGCGGAATGTTCACCGGTTCCTTGGTCTTCGGGTTACGGGCGATCTTGGGTTTGCGGAGCTTCGTGGACATCACGCCGAAGCCTCGGATTTCGATGCGGTTACCTTCCAGAAGCATCTTGCACATCTCGTCAATGAACAGCTGGACGAGCTTGCCGACGTCGCGCTTGGTGATGCTGGGATGGACCTGGCGAGCGAGTGTCTCGACCAAGTCGGCCTTCGTTATGGTCATGGATGTCCTCCTCTAGCTACAGGTACTGCAACTGTGCGAACTGCAGTGGCCGCAGGACTTGGACGAGGATGAAACTCTCTTCTCGGCCCCGGCAACGGCAAATGCCGAGAAGCAGCGGGTGAGCTTCTCTGCGCCGCACCTGGGACAGGTGAGCTCTTCCTCGTCACGTTTGCTCAGGACAAGTTCCTCGAATTCGTTGCTGCAGATATCGCAGTGGAACTCGCGAATTGGCATAAGCTATTATAGGACAGTGACTTTTGAGTGTCAAGGGCGGTGTTTCGGCTAAGTTACAGGCTGGCGGGTAGTTGCCCCCAGCGGGCCCTGTCGGGCAGTCCCACGTGCTACTCGTAGCGGAGGGCTTGAATCGGGTTGAGGCGCGCCGCGCGCGAGGCGGGGTAGATGCCGAAGAAGATGCCGACCCCGGCCGAGAAGCCGACGCCGACGAGTATGGTCCAGAAGGGCGCTTCAGCGTGCAGATGTACCGTGATTTCAACGATTTTGGCGATGCCGACGCCGAGCCCGACGCCGATGGCGCCGCCGACAAGCGAGAGCATCACCGCCTCAAGCAGGAACTGCCAGAGCACGTCCTGGTTGGTTGCACCGAGCGCCTTGCGCAGGCCGATTTCGCGGGTACGCTCGGCCACTGCCACGAGCATGATGTTCATGATGCCGATGCCGCCGACGAGGAGCGAGATTGCGGCGACGGCAATCATCACTATGTATGCTACCCGCGTGATGTTACGGTAGATATCGCGGATGGTGTCCTGCGTAGCGATGCCGAAGTCATCGGGCTTGTCGTAGCCGAGTTGGTGACGGCGGCGCATCAGCTCGCGGATTTCATCGATTGCCTTTTCCATGGCCACGCCTTTGCGCGGCATCGCCATCACCCCGATGCTGTACTGGAGTTCGCCGATGCCCCGACCGGGCGCGAAGTCCTTTTCGAAGGTGGTTATCGGCACGATGATGGTGTTGTCCTGGCTCTGGCCGAGGAAGCTGCCCTTGCGGGCAAGCACGCCGACGATGATGTAGCTCTTGCCGTCCAGCACCAGCCGTTTGCCGAGCGGGGTTTCGTAGGGGAAGAGGTTGTCGACGATGTAGCCGCCGACGACGCAGACCGAGTGGCGCCGCAGGCTGTCGTCGGAGTTGATGAACCGCCCGGTTTCGACCGCGTAGTTGCCTATGACCGAGAGCGCCGGCGTCGAACCGGTGAGGTCCACGTTCGTCACGTTGTTGCCGCGCCAGGTAATCTTGTTTATCCTCCGGCTGCGCGAGGGCGCGACCTTGTCGATGGTCGGCAACTCGCTGATGGCCAGCGCATCCTCCATGGTCAGGTTCGGTCGCTTGTTGATCTCGTCCCAGTCGACGCGGCCCATGCCAAAGGCGAACTTCTGGACGAAGACGGTGTTGGAGCCGAGCGACGATATCTGCTTCTCGACTTCGTAGTTCATGCCCTGGATGAGGGAGACGATGGCAATGACCGTCATCACGCCGATGATGATGCCGAGCGCGGTCAGAAACGAGCGCATCCGATGGGTCCGGAAGGTCTCGAGCGAGAGGCGGAGGAGTTCAATCAGACGCATGGCAGGAGGAAAGGACGAAGTAGTCGGGACAAAGGACAAAACAGGCAAGGGGAAAGTGGAAATGACGAAGTCCGGACTTGGGATTTTCCCCTTTGTCCTTTGTACTTGCTCTGGTCATGACACTATCTTGCCATCGGCGAGGTGGACGATGCGGCGCGCGTGGCCGGCTACGGCCTGGTCGTGGGTAACGAGGATGATGGTGTTTCCCTGCTCGGCAAGGGAACTGAACAGGCGCATGATTTCGACCCCGGTCTTGGAGTCGAGGTTGCCGGTCGGCTCGTCGGCGAGCACAACCGAGGGCCGATTGGCAAGGGCGCGGGCGATGGCCACGCGCTGCGTCTCGCCGCCGGAAAGCTCATTGGGATTGTGGGCCATTCGGTCTTTGAGCCCGACCATCTCGAGCAGTTCGGCGGCGCGTTCCTTGCGCTCGCGGACCGATACGCCGGCGTACAGCATCGGGAGCTGGACGTTGGACTGGGCTGAAAGCCGCGGCAGCAGGTTGAAAGTCTGGAAGACGAACCCGATTTCCCGGTTTCGCAGGTGGGCGAGTTCAATGTCGTCCAGAGTCGAGATGTCGCGGTCGTTGAACCAGTAATGGCCCGAGGTCGGCGTGTCGAGGCAGCCGAGCAAGTGCATCAGGGTGGACTTGCCCGAGCCGGACGGGCCCATCAGCGCCAGGTATTCGCCCTTGTTTATTTCCAGCGTGACGCCGTTCAGCGCGAGTACTTCGATCGCGCCGGTGCCGTAGGACTTGGTGATGTTGTCGGTGCGGATCAGCATGAGAGGAAAGGACGAAGTGGTAAGGGGAAATGACAAAGTCCGGACTTTGGACTTTCCACTTTGTCCTTTGTACTTTCCTTCAGTCGGGCATGCTGTCTTTGGTCGGCTTGCCCGTCACGCGCCGACCGTCTTCCAGCTTGGAGAGTTTCTTGTAGGGGCCGGTGACGACTTCGTCGCCCGGTTTCAGACCCTCGACTACCTGGATTTCGGTATCGCTCGTCTTGCCGGTACGGATGGGCGTCAGTACGGCCTTGCCGTCTTTGATGAGGAACACGGTCTCGGTTTCCTTGCCTTTGACCTCCCGGCGGCCCGACGCCTGCACCGGGATGACAAGAACGCTGTCGAGTTCGGCGGTCGTGATTTCGGCGCGGACATTCATCCCCGGCCGCAGCGCCGGTTCGGTGCTGTCGAGCGTGACCTCGACTTCGAACGTCGTGGTCTGCTGGGTCGCACTGAGCACGTTCTGGGTCGGCATATAGGCGATGTTGGTAACGTGGCCGGCAAACGACGTGTCAGGCAAGGCGTCGACAAAGACCCTCGCCGGTTGTCCGAGCGCCACCGACACCACGTCGGCTTCGTCGACGTCGATGAGCGCCTGCATCCGCGACATGTCGGCGAGAACCATGAGTACCGTGCCCGAGTAGTTCATTGTGCCGATCATCACCGCCTCGCCTTCTTCGATGTTCAACTGGGCGACGGTGCCGGATATCGGGGCTCGAATGACGGTCTTGTTGTACTGGTCCTGGGCCTGGTCGAACTGGGCCCGGGCCATGTCGAGCGCCGCCCGCGAAGCTTCGAACGCCTCGGGCGCCACGAGCTTCGTGGCGTAGAGACTCTCGACGCGGGTGTGGCTTGCGCGGGCCTGGTCGAACCGCGCCCGGGCGAGGACGAGGTTCGCCTCGTAGCTCTTGCGGTCGAGTTCAAGCAGCAGGTCGCCGCGGTCGACCCAGTCGCCTTCCTTCACCGGCAGTTTGTCCACGACGCCCATGACCTGCGACTGCAGGTTGACCTGGGCTTTGGCGCGCAGCGCGCCGGTGGCCGACGCCTTGGAGAGGATCGAGCCGTACTTTACCTTCTGCGTTTCGACTTCTTCGCCGCCACCGGCCTTGTTCTTCAGGTTTGCCACGACGATGAGGCCGACTACGACTACGACCGCAGCCACGATGACGATGGTACGCGTGCGCTTCTTCATCGAGTCTCCCTTCTACCGGGTCTCCGGCCGGGTGCGGCCGAGCAGGTAGTTGATCTGCGCGGCCTGGATGTAGGTATCGGTCAGCGCCGTGATGTATGAGGCGTTGGCCTGTTCGAGCGCGGTTTCGACGCTGAAGAAGTCGATGAACGAGATGGCGCCGAGCCGCTGCTGCTCCCGGGCAAGGCGAAAGAGTTCCTGGTTCAGTTCGAGGTTCTTCCTGGCGTAGTCGTAGCGCTGCCGGGCTTCCTCATAGCCAATGACCGCGGTCGTCGCCGCGGCCCGGACCTGGTACCGTGCGGCCTGCGCTGCCGCCTTCGCCCGACGCGAGCCGGCAACGGCATCGGCGATGTCGAGCGCAAATGACTTGATGTCGGGCAGGGGGAAGGTGAGCCCGATGCCGGTGGTGACCTGGTCTTTGTCGTCCCAGTCCCGGATGGACCGGGGAGCATTTGAGCTTTCGTAGGTCGATCTCCAGTACGCCGAAACCGAGGGCAGGACCTGCCCCACTGCCGCGACCGTGTTCACCGTCGCGATGGTCCCGGACTTGGCAGCCAGCCGCGCGGAGGGGTTGAGGTGTTCGATTTCGGCAATCAAGCTATCGCTGTCGGATACGGTGAACCCGGAAGGCTCGGTGAGTTGCTCGGTCGGCTTCACGACCACGTCGCGGCTGATGCCGGCCGTGGCGAGGAACCCGGCGTTGGCCGCGGCCAGGGCCTTGTCTGCAGTCAGCAGGCTGATGTCGGCCTGGGACTTGTAGACTTCCGACCGCATCACATCGATTCTCGACGCGGCCCCCAGCCGGAGTTTCTCCTGGTTGAGCTTCACGTTGTCGGCGGACCGGTCGACTGCCGACGCGGCGGCATCGCGCAGGAGCCGAGTCCCCAGCAACCCGAGATAGCCACTGGTGACGTCGTATATGAGCTTGGCCTGCTTGTCCTGTGCGTCGACCGAGTAGTAGCCGGCCTGGATGAAGGAGTTGGCGACCCCGGCAAAGACCCGCGGGTCGAAGACCACCTGGCTGAGAGTGAACGTGCCATCCCACCCGGTTGTAGTCGAGTCGAAGCCGAGAATCTGCGAGCGAGTCTTTCCCCAGGAGAGTGAACCGGACGCCGACGGGAGCAGGGCGTTGACTCCCCGGCCGACCGCTATCCCGCTGCTCAGCCGTGACACCGACGCCTGGGCCTGAGCCGGGCTGCCACGCAGCGCCTGGTCGAGCGCCTGCGCCAGCGAGAGTTCAATCGTGTCCGGCGAGGCCGAGACCAGGGCGAGCAGCAGGAGCAGCATCATCATCTACCTCCCGGCGCTCGTCCCGAGCAGCGCCAGT
This sequence comes from uncultured bacterium, assembly GCA_964610135.1. Classification (GTDB taxonomy): domain Bacteria; phylum Hydrothermota; class Tepidihabitantia; order Tepidihabitantales; family Tepidihabitantaceae; genus UBA2258. The sequence goes on from CAZSUX010000068.1 coordinate 10,147, forward strand.
ATCAGCATGACCACCAACCAGACGGCAAAGACGAGGATGTAGGATTTCGAGCCCTTGAGCCCGAATACGACCTTTAGCCCGATAGCTATCAGCATGAACTTCCAGAAATCGAAGATGTCGAGCTGGGCCAGCAGCCCTTTCAGGAACGGCTGCTTGATTCCCGGCGCCGCCGCCAGCAGGCCAGTCGTTACCTCGGCTGAGCGTTTCAGCAACACGAGCAGTCCTCGGACGATTGTCGCCGGTACCGCGACCAGGCTCGCGTTGCAGACGATGGCCCACGTTCGCTTGAAATCGCCCGTACCGCCGAACAACGGCAGGCTGACGTTGTAGATGACCGCCAGGAACAGCGCCGCAATCACGGTGACGAACAGGGCGCTGACCGCGGGCATGCCGTAGCGCATTGCCGGGTTGGAGTAGAACTTGTCCATGCCCTCGGTTGACTTCTGGATCTGTTCTTCCGACATGTTCCGTTCGCGCATGCGGTCAATCGCGGTCTGACGCTGTTTCTCCCAGTCGACGTAGTTGCTCGACACGAGCACGAACAGCATATTGAAGAGCAGCACAATGATGATCGGGATGAGCCAGCTCGGTTTCTCCTTCAAACGGGCGAAGGCGCGTCCGGGCGCGACATAGATGTCAAGCATGTTTGCTCCTTTGGAGTGGGCTCACGGTATCAATGGGTCCTAGTGCCCGGCGCCCGACCCCACGCGGCCGGTGTGCTGCGGGTCGTGCCGGTATTGGGGCCAGGTTGTGTTTGCGGGCGGGCCGTCGGTACGGAAGGCGTAGAGGCCGCCGTCCCACGAACCGACGTAGACAACGCCGTCCGGTCCGATTGTCGGCGATGACGAGTAGTAGACTTCCTTGCCGCCGGACGCCACTTCCCGGGTCCAGAGCAGGCGGCCGTTCGCGGCTTTGGCAACGAGAATGCCGTCGTCGGGAAGTGCATATACCGTACCTTTGTCACTGGTCGCGGCCGTACCGACAAGGATGTCAATCGCCTCGTAGAACACGGCGGGCGTCTCGTCCGGGGTCATGCGGCAGAGGTAGTCGCCATCGGTTCCGAAGTAGAGCGTGCCGTCCGGTCCGACGACCGTCTCCGGCCGAATCTCGTCGCCCTCCGGTGCCGGGGCGCGCCACTGCTGACGCCCGTCCGGTCCGAGGCAGTACAGATAGCCGTCGGTGTTGCCGATGTACACGACATCGCTCTCGTCGACGACCGGTGAGGCGAAGAAGTAGTCGCCTTCGGGCGCGCCGAAGGCCCAGCGTCTGCGGCCCAGGGCGTCGACGCAGTAGACCGAGTCGGACGCGACGTAGATGAGACCATTGAGGCCGACGGTCGGCGAGCCGGCGATTTCGTCACCGGTCTTGAAGCTCCACTTCGTCTTGCCGTCCGGCGCGACAGCGGCAAGCGTAC
>CAZSUX010000069.1:0-6885 GCA_964610135.1 uncultured bacterium
CCTGCTGGACGCTGGCGGGAATGTCCTTCGGCCCCTGGCACGCGCCGGCAAGGAACACGCCGGCGGTCGCGGTCTCGACCGGCTTCAGCTTGGGATGGGCCTCGGTGTAGAAACCGTCCGCGTCGTAAGAAATTCCGAGGGTCTGGGCGAGGCTGGCCGCGTCGGATTGCGGCTCGACCGCGCTCGCCAGCACCACCATGTCGGCGTCGATTGAAACGGGCCGGCCAACCAGCGTGTCTTCGCAGTAGACCCGGTAGCGGCCGTCGTCGCGGCGCTGCACCTTGCCCACCCGGCCGCGGATGTAGCGGACGTCCTCTTCTTCGATGGCGCGACGGACGAACTGCTCGTAGTTCTTGCCCGGCGAGCGGATGTCGATGTAGCAGACGTAGGCCTGGCCATCGGGCACGTGGTGCTTGTAGAGCAGCGCGTGCTTGGCGGTATACATGCAGCAGATGCCCGAGCAATACTCGTGTCCCTTGGACGGGTCGCGCGAGCCGACGCATTGGACGAAGACGATGGTTTTAGGTTCCTGACCGTCGCTCGGACGTGCCAGTTTGCCACCGGTCGGCCCGGTCGAGGAAACCAGCCGCTCGAACTGAAGCCCGGTGAGCACGTCGGGATAGGTGGCGCCGCCGTATTCGGTGTAGATTGCCGGTGACATCTCCTGGTACCCGGTCGCGACCACGATGGCGCCGGCTTTCACTGTCTCTTCCGCTCCCTGGTCGGCGAAGTTGATAGCCCCGGCCGGGCATATCTTCTCGCACGCTCCGCACTTTGCGCGCGGGACATGACCCAAATCCTCCTGGGATTTGGGATCGTGTCCCAAGCCGTCCTTGAGCCGCAGGCAGTAGCGCCGGTCGATGACCGGTATCGCCGGAACCGCCTGCGGGAACGGGGTAGAAATGGCTCGGCGCTTGCCCAGGCAGGCATTGAACTCGTCGGGCACATCTCTGACCGGACACTTGGTAACGCACAGGCCGCAGGCGATGCAGCGGGTTGCGTCGACGCTGGTCGGCCGCCGGGCGAGAGTCACTTCGAAGTTGCCCACGTAGCCGCCAACCTGCTTCACCGTGGTGTTGGCCCGGATCTCGATGTTGGGGTGCTGCGCGGCTTCCACCATCTTCGGGGTCAGGATGCACTGTGAGCAGTCGAGGGTCGGGAAGGTCTCGTCGAGCTGGGCCATCTTGCCGCCCAGCGACGGGCTCTTCTCGACCAGGATAACCTTGCGCCCGCCGTCGGCGATGTCGAGCGCGGCCTGAATGCCGGAGACGCCCCCGCCGATGACGATTGCGGTCTTGTCCAGCGCGACCGCCACGTCTTCGAGCGCGTCCTGGTGCGCCACGCGTTTCACCTGGCGCCGGACCAGGTCGATCGCCTTCTCGGTCGCCTCTTCCCGGTCCTCGGTCACCCACGAGCACTGCTCGCGGATGTTGGCCATCGAAATGAGGTACTGGTTGAGGCCGGACTTGGCGATTGTCTTCTGGAAGGTGGGCAGGTGCATCTTGGGTGAGCAGGCCGCGACCACGATACGGTTCAAGCCGTGTTCCTTGATGGCATCGGAAACCAGTTTCTGGCCCGGGGAGGAGCACATGAACTTGTAGTCGGTGGCGAACGCCACCTCGGGCATCTTGCCGATGACTTCCGCGACCCTGGCCACATCCACCTTGGCGGCGATGTTCACGCCGCAGTGACAGATGAAGACGCCGACGCGGGCCATGTCAGGAAAGGGACAAAGGGATCAAGAGATCGAGGGATCGAGTGCCGGATGTCATCAGGCGGCGACCTCGACCTTCTCCGGCTCGGCGTTTGGCGTTGACCCCGGGGGTCCCTGTCGGACAGTGCGGCGCTCGGACTTCGGAGTTGCGTTGAACTTCTTGAGGAAGCGGTCGAACGGGATGGCGTGGGCCTCGAAACCCAGCTTCTGGGGCTCGACGCCGAGCGCGAGCGCCACCAGCTGGATGACGTGAATCGACGGCGTGTGGAATTCGCCCGCCTTGCGGGAATTGAGCTTCTGCGACATCCGGTCGAGCTGGGCCAGGCAGTAGGGACATTGGACCACGACCGCGTCAGGCCTGGCCTCGTTCAGGTTCTCGAGCTTGCGCTTGGTGTGCGGCAGGGAAAGTTCTTCCTTGTGCAGGATGACCTGGGTGAGACCGGTGCCGCAGCAGGCCCGGTTTTCGCTGTACTCCGCGACCTCGCCGCCGCAGGCGCGGATAATCTCCTCGAGCACGGTCGGCATGAAGGAATCATCGATGGCGGTCTTCTTGAACCCGTTCAGGTAGTGGCAGCCGTAGTGGGTGGCGAGCCGGAAACCGGTGAGCGGCCGCTCGACCCGCTCGGCTATCCGGTCCTTGAGCTTGTAGAGAATCTCGACGATGTGATAGATGCCCGACGTACCCTTGTACTCCCGGCCGATCATCGAAAGAATGGTGTTGACCACGCCCTTGACCGGAGGCCGGTCGTTCATGAAGTGGGCGAACTCGGTCAGGAAGGTGTGGCAGCCGTTGCAGAACGCGACCACGTCGAGGTTCTGCTCCTCGGCGAGACAGAGGTTGCGGGCTACTGCCGGCATGGTGCTCGTCGGCTGGGCCACGTTGGTGAAGGTCAGGAACCCGCCGCAGCAGGTCTGCTCATCGCTGGTTACCGGCTCGATCCCAAGCTTGGGTAGCGCATAGAGCGCTCCCGAGATGATGCCCGGATACTTGTTGTTGCCGACGCACGGCTGGAACACGAACATCCGGTCCGAGACTTTGATCTTCTTTACCAGTTCTTCTCTCGGCACTCCTACTCCTTGCCCTTGCTGCTTTGTGCCTTGGTGTCTTTGTGGTTAATCCGGCCCTCGCCCTCTCGTTCGTCGTCAATGTCCACGAACTTCTGGTGCGGGCCGCGCTTGATCTTCACCAGGTCGGCAGGCGAGCCATAGTTCCACTTCTTCTCGACGTCCTTCCTGGTCTCGATCTCCTTGAACAGGTCAGTCATACCGGTCGCGTCGGCGATGAACCGGATCTCCGCCATCGCCTTCTCGGAAATTACTCGCTTCTCGGGCAGGCCGATGCGCTTGCGGATGGTCGCAATCCGGCCATCGGTTCCGGAGTTCTTCGCGATTTCCCCCCGGATGCCGAGGTTCTTTTCCTCCGCGCCCACCGATGAGCCGGTGTTGTAGTAGTCCTGCGCGTACGGGTCCTTGATCTTCTGGACCTCTTTCCAGCCGTAGCCCTTGGCCAGCGCCGCGTAGCGCAGCATGCAGACCGCGAACGGGAAGTTGATGTCCTGCGGGCAGACCGCGTAACAGCCGGAGCAGAAGAAGCAGAGCCAGAGTTCCTGCGAGGAAATGACCTTCTCCACGTTGCCCATTTTCAGGTCGCGGATAATCTGGCGCGGGTTGTAGGAAGAAAGCTTGGCAGCCGGGCACTGGGCGGTGCACTTGCCGCACTGCATGCACTTCTCCAGGTCCTTCACCATCCGGTGGGTCAGCTCGGCAAATTTCTTGTCGAACCCCGGCAGCCAGTCCAGCGGGCTTTCTCGCATCCTACTCCCTTACTCCCTTTCTCACTATCTCCCTCTCCTAGAGCATCTTCGGCATCGCCGCCATCATGCCCGGGATAATGCGTGGGTGGCGGAGCGTCATCCCCATCATCATGCCCATCACCTTGCCCATGATATAGAGGTTCATCTTCAGCCCGAACGCCTTCATCATCGGTACCATCCGGGCGAAGACCGTACCGCCGAGTGCGGGCTCGCGGTCCACCGCTTTCACCACCGACGGCATCATCTCGACCAGCAGGTCATCGTTGATAGCGATGTTCATAACCTTCATCATCGGCATCATCGTCTTGAGCACGGGGTCGACCATCTCCGGCCGGCGGGCGAGGTAAAGCAACAGGCCCGGCATCATGCCCATCATCTTCTCCTTGGTCAGCGAGAGGTCGAACATCTGCGTAAACGTCACGACGACGTCCTCGGCGACCTTCTTTCCGGTCTCAGGCTGAGCCGCAGTGTTCATGAGGTAAGAATATATGATAATTCCTATATACTCACTGTCAAGCAGAACTTCGTGCTTCCATTAGCTACGCGGACCTGGCCGGCGGGCCCGCGAATGTCAGACAGATAACCGTGAGCCGTTTCACTTCCGGCTCCGAGAAGAGTGTTCGTTCCAACATGCACGCAGAATAGCACCAACCGTCAAGACGCCGTCAATATGACATTCTCCCTGTGACACTACCCCATGACATTGCCGCCGTTGTTTCACATGCTGCACTTGCTACCTTGACAAAGGACAGGCAGGCGGTAGAATTCCGAACGGCGCGCATGAAATGCGGAGAATGGTCTAATGGTCAGAGGATCAGGGGATCCAGTGATCGTCATACGACCCAGCTGCGCCAAGCCAACAGCCGAAATGGGCGCGAGGCGCCCCGACGTTTGGCGGTGTATGGTGTACGGATTACACGCGACAAGGGAGGAATCATGAGTATCAGGTGTCTGCCGGGGCTGGTAGTACTCGCTTTGCTGGCGACCGTCGCACCGGCTTCGGCCCGATTCAACAACCCGACGCTGTTGTATGAGGTACCGACAGCGGACGTTCTGCCCGCGGGTGCGTTGGCGGTTTCAGCCGACATGACGTATCCGCTGGTGAACACACCCAAGAACACGAACTACCTGGAATTCAACGCGAATGTGCGCTACTCGCCACTGAAACGCTTGGACTTCGCCGTGACAGCCTACACATTCACGGACTATGTCCTCAGTGCGAAATACCAGATCGTCGGCGGCAACCCCGACCGTCTTGGCCTGGCAGTAGGTGTCTACGATGTCGGACTCAACAGCTACATTTCCCCCATCGGCCACGACACGGCGAATGCTTGGCCAGACTGGAAATACTGGTCCAAAGACGGCACCCAGTACGTCCGGACGACTGAGAGATTCTCTGCTTTCGTGGTGACGAGCATCCCGCTGGCGAGTCTTGCCCGGGTCCATGTCGGGCTCGGACGCGGCCGCTTTGTCGGATACAGCGAGCACAGCAGTTATTTCAATAGCGACTATTTCCTCGATGGCTACCACCAGTGGGCAATCGCCGTGTTCGGCGGTGCCGAGGTCTACGTGCATCCTCACGTTGCGCTGGTGGTTGAGGGGAGCACTCGCGACTTGAACACCGGGGTCAAGGCCAGCTTCGGTCCGGTTACCGCAGCGGTTGCGTGGACCAAGATGGAAGGCCTGATTTTCCCCAAAGGAGATGACCGGTTCGGGCGTCTCGAACTCGGTGTCAGCTACCAGTTGGACAAGGCATTCCAGTATCGCGGGCCCGAGATACCGCTGCACCACATCGAGCCTGCTCCGGAACCAGAGCAGCACCCGGTCGCGCCGACCCCAGAGAAGCTCCGGCTCTACGCCATCTGGTTCGAGTGGGACAAATGGGACATCACGTCCGTGGCCGAGGCAACCCTGCGCCGGAACGCCGACGTGCTCTTGGCCCACCCGGACATGAAGATCGTAATCACCGGCTACGCGTCCGAGGAAGGGACGATTGAACACAACCTGCCCTTGTCGGGACGCAGAGCGTACGCTGCATACGAGTATCTTAAGTCGCTGGGCGTGCCGGGACGGCAGATGCGCTTTCGCGCCATGGGTGAGTCAGAGGGCAGGCCTTACCCGATACACCGGTCGGCCTATTTCGAGATTGAGCCGAAGAAGTGAGGAGCACCGCGCCGCGCGCGAGGGGTCATTTTCCAGTTTGCAGGGCACAGGGAATGGTCGATTCCCAGGTCCCAATGACCAGTCAGCGAGAGAGTACCGCGCGCCAGGACAAACTCGCGGGAACCAGGGCGGAATAGGGCAGCGCGCCTCAATGGTCAGTTTGCACTAACCTGTTTCTGCCGGTTGCAGCTCAAAGAGGAACGACAGACGATGAATGATGAACGGGAAACGAGGAGGAGAATCAGTTCGCGGGTTGCAGTCTGCGGGGACGAAGACGGAGTGAGGTGCAGTGGAAAAGGGAAGGCAGGGATGGGCGTGGGTAAAACCAGACGCCAGAACCGCGGAGGCCGGTCATCTGTCCGCCTTGTTGCCGCGCTGCTGCTGGTCGCCTTCTGGGCAATGGCTCAGCCCGCCGGATCCGGCCCCGTGCCGGGCTCCAAGTACTATGTCTGGGGCCAGGTGCGCTCACCCGGGGCATACAGCTTCGTCGCATCCCCGGACCTCCTGGAGTTGCTTTCCGCGAGCGGGGGGCCGACTAATGACGCAAACTTGAAGCGGGTACTCCTCATCCGGGCGGTCACCAAGAAACGAACGCGGATTGACCTACAGGCGATGCTGACTACGGGGCAGGTCGTACGGCTTTCCCCCGGAGACGTGGTTATCGTGCCCTCTTCGCCGTGGTATTACATGCGCGACGTACTCTCAATCCTGAGCACGGCCGCAGGCTTTGTTACCCTCTACTTCACGGTAATGACCTGGGCGGGGAGATGAGTCCGGAAAAGAAGTCCGGCGACAGAACCGCGGTCCCGGCATCCGGGTCCAGAGACGGACGCCTGCCGGGCGGGCCCACAACTTCAGACGGCAAAGCGACCTTCTACGACTACCTTGGGATGCTCGCCCGCCGGAAATGGCTGGCAATCGGTCTGTTTTTCGGAGTCCTGGGTCTGACCGTGGTATCCATCGTTCGCACTCAGCCGGTCTTTCAGGCCAGGGCGACCTTCATGGTCAAGTCCAGCCAAGGGGTTACCGTCCTCGGCGGCTACCCCTTTTACAACTCCAACGCTAATGAGGTCGCCAACTGCTTGGAGCTCCTGCGCAGCCGGGACGTGGCGGAGAAGGTGGCAGAACGAATGCGCGATTCGATGCCGCTTTCGGCCGGGGCCCTGCAGTCCATGATTGCGGCCCGGCAGGTGC
>CAZSUX010000069.1:6895-11481 GCA_964610135.1 uncultured bacterium
AAACCGACATCGTCGAACTCGTGGCAACCGGGCCGTCGAGAGCATCCGCCATCGCGGTTGCCAACGCCTATCTTGAGACCTATCGACAATACGACCTGGACCAGAACCGCGCCGAAGTCTCGGCAACCAAGAAGTTCATCGAGGGCCAGCTCGCCGTGGCTGTACCCAGGCTGGACTCATCCGAGAGGGTCCTCGAGCAGTTCAAGACCTCTCACCAGATGGTCAACCTCGATGCCGAAACTGGGCGGCTCATTAACCGGCAGTCGGATCTCGCCGCCGCGTACCAGCAGGGACAGATTGAGATACAGACGAACAAGGCCCAGCTCGCGTACGTCCAGAGTCAAATCGACCAAGCAGGGGAAGGAATGGCAGACAGGTTGGAGGGCATCTCGTCGCCGCTGATTGCCAGCCTACAAGGCACCCTGAACCAGCTCGAGCTCGCGAAGACCAACCTGATGATCGGCGGCTTCGGTCAGACCTCAGAGCGGGTCCGGGACCTGAACCGTCAGATTGACAGCACCCGCGCTCAACTCAGAGCCGCGTCCAAAGCTCTCATTGCCCAGCAGGGGTTCGGTGACCCAATCGGGCAGCTCAGCACCCAGTTCGAAGCAGTCTTGACCCTCAAGGCCGGGCTGGCTGCGTCCAAGGCCCGGCAGGAAGCCCTGGCGAGCGCCCTCTCAAGCTATGACGCCAAGCTCGAACGCCTGCCGGAGACCGAGAGAATCCTGGCTGCTCTGACCCGGGACGCGGAAACCGGACGCCGGGTACACGCGCTGCTCTCCGAGCGCTACGAGGAAACGCGAATCCAGGAAGCCGGGCGCCTGCCGTCGGTGAGGATCATTGACCACGCGCAGGGCGCGAGCCAGACCCAGCCGGACGTCCAACGGAGCGTCTCCTTCGGCTTGATGCTCGCCCTGGCCTTGGCTCTCGGCTCGGTATGGGCGACGGAGTATCTTGATACCTCGATCCACGGCCCGCGCGAACTGGAACGCCGTGGGTATTCGGTGCTCGGCAGCGTGCCGCAACTCATGGTCGGCGGTCCGCTCCGGCGGCGGCGGGATGGAGACGTGACTTCACACCTCATCACACACACCGACGTCGAGTCCTCCGGCGCCGAGTCTTTCCGCATGCTGCGCACCGGCCTCGCCTTTGCCAATGCGGAGCGTCCGTTGCACACGATTGCGGTGACCTCGCCGGGACCGAGCGAAGGCAAGTCCACCATCTCCGTCAACCTGGCCTCGGTGCTGGCCCAGGCCGGTTCCCGCGTCCTGCTGATTGACGCAGACCTGCGCCACCCGGTGCTGCACACTGTATTCAAGCACGGCAAGAAGCCGGGTCTGTCTGACCTCATCGTCTTGAACAGCGACCCGGCCCAGGCCATTTTCCAGACCGGCCTTGATGGATTGTTCTGCTTGCCCTGTGGTACCATTCCGCCGAGCCCGGCAGACCTGCTTACGCTCAATGGAACCCGCGCACTGCTGAAGCGGCTGGAGGGCGAGTACGACTATGTGGTGATTGACACGCCACCGGTTCTGGTGGCAGCCGACACGCCAATCATCGGGGCAATGGTCGACACCAGTATCATGGTTGTCCGTGCCGGGCGGACCGCGTCCGATGCGCTTGAAGATGCCCGTAGCGCCCTGCTCAATGGTGGCGCTCACCTATCGGGCCTCGTGGTCAACGACGTGAAGCGGTCGGGGCGGTACGGTCGCTACTACTACTACTACTACAAGTATCACTATCGCTACGCCAAGCACACTGCGGACGCCGTGCAGCCGGCGAAAGGGGAGGGAGAGAAGAAGGTCGTCTAGCGCCCTCGGCGGGCACAGACGAACCAGTGTCACAGGAGCCGGTGTTCTTCACACTTGCGCGATCTTCAGCCCGTGACTTGGGAACCTTGGGTTTCCTTTTGACTTCGGCAACCAGCAATCTACAATCTCCAACCTGAAGTAGTCGGGCCGTTAGCTCAGTTGGCAGAGCACCTGATTTTTAATCCGGTGGCCGCAGGTTCGAATCCTGCACGGCCCAATCTCAAACAACACGGTACAGGATTCGCGCGGCCCCAGTTGGGCCGCACAGCGCCTCCTGCATGGCCCGATGTCATTGAAGACTGCAGATTGGGGGAGGGCGAGCGGAAGTCGGGCCGCGGGGTCGGCCCTTTGGTGATTCCGTTCCGGCCAGACTTGTGAAGCCGTGCCGGCACCGCCGGACTTTCACGGTGTGACGCAGTTGACAGGTCAGCGGCGGGACCCTATTCTATGCCATCCTGGTTGAAACCAAAGGCCGGGGCACAAACTAAGGCTAGCTTGAGACTTCCCGGCGCGGCGCGGCGCCGGAGGAGGTGCGATGTTACCGGATATGTATGTCCGTTCGATTCTGGCCAACTATGACCTGCCGAGTGGCGAGGCGTCGCCAGCCGAGCTCGCCGCGGCAGAGCTGAAGACGCCGATAACCGAGTGGGCCGGACGGTTCCTGCTGGGCATCAACTTCTGCGGGTCGTATGCAAAGGGAACGCGAGTCAGGGGCTCGACCGACATCGACATCCTGATCTCGCTGGGGCCGCGCACCCCGCTGGACGCCGGCAAGCTCTACGACCGGTTCTTTGACTTCCTGAAGGACCGGGGCCTCAAGCCGATACGCCAGAGCGTCTCAATCGGCCTGCAACACCACGGTCTCGAGGTTCAGCTCATACCCGCCCGTCAGGTGTGGGGCGGCTCGAATGACCACCGGATTTTCGAAACCGCGCACCAGCGGGTGACCCGTACCAATCTCGACACGCACCTCAGGGTCGTGAAGGAATCGGACTTCATCGAGGAAATCCGCCTGGCGAAGATCTGGCGCAACCTGCGCAACCTGCGGCTGCCGTCGTTCTGCCTCGAGCTGGCCGTTCTGGATGCTCTACACCACAGCCCGCATCACCAGTTGGTCGCGAACATGCAAACCGTGCTTCGGTACTTCAAAGACACGCTGCCCAACGCACCGATCCGGGACCCGGCCAACTTCGAGAACCGCGTATCCGACGACCTGCTGAAGCACGAGAAGATCGCGATCTCAGGGGCCGCGGCCGATAGCCTAAAGCAGACGAATTGGGGTAAGGTCGTCTGGTAGAACCCCGGGAAAGGGGTCGAGCGGTTGTTTCGCGCCCGGCCCGAATACTCGGACTCCGCGACCCGTGAACCCCGTCCCCAAGCCGGACCCGGACGACATCGCGCGGAAACGACGTGCCCGGCGGCGCGGCATCAACCGGGCAACTGCATGGTCGCGCCACCGACGGGCAGCCGTGGTACAGACGGCGACCGGTTCTCCCGGACGGGCGTACAACCGGGTTGAGGCAAAGCCGGCGAAGATGTTCGAGGCGGCCGGGGTCAATTATCGCTGGCAGTTTCCGCTGGGGCCGTACGTCTACGATTTCCTGCTGCCTGACCGGTTGCTGGTCGAAGTACACGGGACGTACTGGCACGCCGACCCGCGTTCCTACGAAGGCAAAATCCTCACGCCGGACCAGCGCCGCAACCGATTGCACGACATTGACAAGAAGTTCTTTGCTGCCGGTCGGGGCTACCGGCTCAAGGTCGTGTGGGAGGTGGATATCCGCGCCGGACTGGTCGCGGTTTCCGAACTGCTGGGCAGCGACAGCCGACGTTCCCCTAATCCCGACATTGAGCTTGAGAACTGACAGAATCTCGGGGTCCACGGTCTGATGTGGCGGTCAGTTGTTGTTTGGAGGACCGGTGCGTGTGGACAGATTGTTCAGAGTGGTTGTCAGGTTGCGGTTGGGTACGACCGGCGTGGGCCGGATTGTCTCCGGTGAGGTTTTCCTTCCCGATTGTCCGCCCCAGCTATCGGTCGGGGCTTAGCCTGGCGCCGGTAGTAGCGCCAACCGCTCGCGCACCAACCGGTACAACTCAAAGTGACTCTCGTGCACCCGCAAGACGAGCTTGCGCCCATGCCGCACCACCTTGCCCGCAATCTGTAACAGCCGCCAGCGCAGGCTCGCAATCATCCGAGTCACCCCAGTCGCCGCCCAACACCAGCCGCTTCACCGCCACGGCCAGGTTGTGCGTCAAGACGCCAATCTCAAAGTAGACCGCGCCCGCCGCAAGACTCCGACACGGCGCATAGTCCATCCCAAACCCGCCATGGTCGGCGGCAATCGCAAACCTCACGCCCAACCTGTCGCAGGCGTCGACAACCTCCGCCGTGTAGCCGGCCGACACCGATCCCTGCCGATAGTCACACGCCACACATGGGTCCAATTCAGTAATGAAACCGAGCGGCGCCGCAAAGGCCCGGTATCCCAGATAGGTCATCCTGGCGCACTGCTTCTTTGCCTCAACCATCGTCGCATCGACGTCCAGGGTGGAGTCGTTTCTCTCGCTCCGGACAATCACCTGACGTGCCTGGAATCGGTTGACCTGCTTGAGCCCTTGAAGCTGATCGGGCTTCCTCAGCCACTGACCGATGGCGTCGGCACCGGGCAGCCGTGTGAAGCCGCAGAGTTGTCTCAGGCCTTCGTCCATCTCAATCTCCCGGATGTCCTCCAGCGTCCGGCCACCACCACAGAGCATCAGAACCAGGGGAAGCAC
>CAZSUX010000070.1:0-11457 GCA_964610135.1 uncultured bacterium
GTAAACAACGGCATCGTCTACATCGACTACGTCAACCAGCTCCGGCGCGGCAAGGGAATGAACCTTATTGACGCGGTCAAAGAAGGCGGCCGGGTAAGGCTCCGGCCCATCCTCATGACTTCTCTCACGACCATCTTCGGCCTCTTCCCGCTCGCGCTGCAGCTCGGCGAAGGCTCTGAACTCTGGGCGCCGCTGGGCCGGTCCATAATCGGCGGCATGATAGTCTCGACCTTCTTGCCGCTGGTCTTCATCCCGGTGCTCTACGTCATCTTCGAGAACCGCTCCGAGCGCGCGCGCCAGCGCCGGGCAACCGCTGCGGCTCCTCGCGCTGCGGACATCACCGGCCAATAGCAGTCCCTCGTCTCCCTCCGACATGCCGGGGCGGGTCTTCCCGCCCCGGCCGGTTTCTACTCCTGGTTATGCTGATGGGGCTGTACTGAAACGCGCCGGTGATGATTGGGACTTCGGAGAGCCGGACGATATCGGAAGGACACAGGGCAAACCCGACCATTGTGCACGGTGTGCTGCGGGTCCCTGGCAGGCAGCCGGCCGAACTGCTGGACATCACGGGCAGGAGGGGTGTAGACCTCAGGCCGGAAGTGAACAACGTCCGGCACTTCTCGCCCGGCACTTGCTTTGTCCGGCGGGAGGGAACTAGCTCGACCACCAAGGTGGTCATGATGAGGTAGTGGCCACCCCTGGACGAATTTCGGGTTTCGGGGTATATCGAGGTACAAAGGTCGAGCCATGAGCCGTCCAATGGCGCAAGTGTCCCTTGTGGCTCTTCGATCGGCGGCACGTAGACGACCCCGGCGTGCTTGACCGCGGAAGCTCGGCGGCTACAATGGCCCAAGCAAAGGAGAAAACACATGCACAAACTCAGCATCGCGGTGTTCACGCTTGCGCTCGTCGCCATGGTAGTGTCCAACGTCGGCTGCATGAAATGCGGCAAGGGCATTGCCGAGAAAGCAACCGAAAGGGCGGTTGAAGCGGCGGGCGGGGGCAAAGTCGACATCGACGCCGGCGGGACCGATATGGCCGCCCTGCCCGAGTTCCTCCGCTACCCCGGCGTCAAGGCCGTCGGCAAGATGTCGGTGACGACCGACGACGGCCAAGGCACCGTCTGGTCGCTCGAATCCGAAGACCTCATCGGCAACATCGTGGATTGGTACCGGGCCGCATTCAAGGCCCAAGGCTGGAAGACCGGCGCCGAGATACAGACCGGCAAAGGCATTATGCTCACGGGCGCGTCAGAAGACGAGAAAGGAATGGTCTCGCTCCTCTTCGTCTGGGGCGAGAACAAGACGACCATCTCGCTGACCCACGTCAAGAAGTAGTAGCCGGCAACAGAACTCGCGAGCCCGGGCCTCCCGCCCGGGCTTCTGCCTTGCGGCTCGAGGTCAGGCCGCGTAGACGCCGGCGGCTGAAGCGGACGGCGGCCGCGGCCCCTCGTGCCACGGACGCAACCGGCCAATAGCTGTCCTTCGTCTCCCTCCGACATGCCGGGGCGGGTCTTCCCGCCCCGGCCGCTCCTAATCCTGCCTCAGCCGCCGCGATGTGCGCGGGCTGACTGCTGGCTGCTCACAGCCGCCTCGCCAACTGACGGCAAAACCGCGCGTGAGAGCTCCCTTGAAGGCTCATCTGAAAGTTCATCAGAAAGTTCCTTAGAAAGCTCCTTCAAGCGCTTACTTGAACGCCTAAGTCAACGCTTCGGTAAATGCTCGCAAAACTGCTTCACGCATTGCTCTGCGCATTGGTTCACGCATCGCTCGCGCAGAAGCCTCCTTCGCTCCTCCGTTCAAGGATTGGACTAAGCCTCAACCTTAACCTCAACCTAATCCTCAGTCCAAACCTCAACCTAGATCCTAGCCTGTTCCTTCTTCGACTGCTGCCCTCCAGGCAGTCTCCGGTCCGCCCCCCCCACGGGAAAACAGTGGTTCCGGCTGTGCTTGACCACTACATGTAGATTGTCGGAAACCGGCCACACGCTCGTCCGAAATGGCTCGTTGTGGGCGTCACCGATATTGGAGGAACCACGAAAAGAAGGACACTTCCCCATTTTCCGGGCGGAATCGTGTCAAGAGAGTAGCCGAGTCCGACGCCGCGGTGAGGACGAGGCGCAACCACAAGCCACGAATCCTGAGAGACCCGTTCGACTCGCTTCGCTCCCTCAGGGCGACGCTTCGCGTCGGCCAGCAGTGGGTATGGCTAGGCGCGGCCAGAGCCGCGGAGCCGGGCCATTGTAGATGCCAGATTGACGATTGCAGACTGACCGCAGGCGCCCAACCGCCCATTTGACACGTCTGCCCGCGAATCCTACAATCCAGCCATGGTCAGATCAGAATCACCGTTGACATAAGCGACAGAAGAGCAACATGAGCGATAATGGCATTCCGCGGTAGGCAGCGCGTCGGAGGATTCCCGACATGCCCGCCACGGGACTCCGACTGCAGCGGGACGTGTTGCCGTGGTATGGCGTCTGGGCATGAATAGGGACTTATCCTGAGACGATGAGCGCGCATCCCCATTCCGACCGGCAGGACGAAGTCCCGAGTTCTCGACCGCCACACAGCGCGGCTTTGGAATCCGCCTCGGCCATGCGCTCACGCACACTAGGCGACTGGCCGGCGGCGCGCTCGGTTGACCTGGTCGTCGGCGCAGGTCTTCTAGTCGGGATCTTTGCGATGTATGCGATCCTGAGCAACAAGCTGGCGTCCGCCCCAGGCCGGCCGTTTGAACTCACCAACGTGCTCTTCCAGTTGGACACCCCTCGTGTGATCGGCGACATGACCGTCCCGGACTCGGACCACAGCCGCACCAAGGTCCATCCTCTGTTCGTAATCCTGGTCAATCCCATGGGTTCACTGATCGCCAGGGCTCGATTCCTTGACCCTTCCACCGCGAACCGAACTGCCGCCATCCTCCTGAACAGCCTTTTCGGGGCATTGAGCGTCCTCCTGGCCTATTCGCTGTTCCGCAGAATGGGCGGCGGCGGCGTGACCGCGCTGGCTCTGGCGCTCGCATTCGCCTTATCCATGAGTCAGTTGTTCCTTTCCATCGTTCCCGAGACGCCGAGCCTGGCGACCCTTAGTCTCCTGGCAACCTACAGCCTGTTCTGGTTTTCTCTGAACCGGCGTGGGCAGCACCATTGGCTCTGGATTGCAGCCGGTGTGTTTTCGCTCGGTGCCACAACGACCAACTTCCTTCAGACCCTTATCTGCTTTGTGGTCTCCTTGGTCTCTCGTCGAGAGGGAGGAAAGCGCTTCAAGCGACTAGTCTGGTCGACTCTCAGATACGCTCTTGCGGTGCTCTTCATCACTTCTCTGCTCGCAGTGGTTCAGAAGCTCATCTATCCTTCGTCGAAGGTGTTCTTCGGGCCTCAGTGGTACATCGAGGAGAAACGCTTCCTCAGCCTGCTCGTGCTCGGGCAGCCGCTGGCCGTGGCCCGGCTCGTATTCTGGCACTTCCTGGCTGCGAACGTCGTCGGACCGCCTCCTCATGTCTTCGCTCTCGCCGGCAATCCTGCAGTCACGTTCTCGTCATGGCCCATTGCCTTCTCCCCTCTGTTCCTGGCTACACTTCTGGTTTGGGGAAGCCTGGCAATCTTCGGTGTGTCCGTGAAGACTTGGCGGCGGCAGCCATGGTTCTTTATTGCCATCGTGGCATGCATTGCTATCAATCTAGCCATACACAGCTTCTACGGCGAGGCGGAGTTTGAGCTGTTCCTCTACACCGGCAACTTCACATTGCTCATCATGCTTCTACTGCTGAGCGGGTACCTCTTCCAGGCCGGCCGGGCACCCCGTCTAGTCCTGGCGGGTTTCGTTGTTCTATTGGCAGCAAACAATCTCTCGGTCGTTCGCAACATCACTGCGGTATACCGGAACCAGCGGTCCGCACCTGCGCCCGTACGCGTCTTCCTTTCCGATTCCGTCTGGCGTGAACTCGCCGAGTACCGTCATGAATTGGAATTGACCCGAAGCCAGTACGGAGCCGGCATCGACATGCCCACGCACGAGTTCTTCCTGTTCGGAATGGGGGATCGCCCCAAACTCGTGTACGAGAACGGAACATTGAGCTCGGCGACGACCGGCGAGGTGCTCCGACACTGGGATGCAACAGAGCAGTGTATCGTTCCGCCCGCATATCTCGTCGTACTTCGCGCCGGGGACGGCAAAGACGTCACTATCCGCGAGGACTCAGAAGGCATCTGGTTGACCGAGGGCGACAGCACTACCGCCCTCGGTCGAAGCCATGTTGCACTCCCGAGTTTCTCCGAGTGCCGCTATCCCGCGGTAATGCGAGTACTGCATCAGGAAATGCTCATCAACGTCATCAATGGCGCCCCCAGGCCCTGCCTCTTCACCTATAGCCATCCTTGGTATCGGGACGGGGCGATGGTCTGCATGGCGCTGGCTCGAACCGGCAACCTGCATCTGGTGCGGGACTGGATTCTGGGTCTACGGCAGCCATATGACTTCCAGAGCGGCGAAGCCGAGGTGGACAATCTGGGACAGGCGCTCTACCTGATCTCGCTCGCCTCCGACAAATCGCATCCGCTGGTGGGTGAAGTTCAAACTGAAATGGCAGGGCGGGAAGAAAACGGTCACTTGACCGGTCACACCGACGGCGCGCCGCACCCCGTATACCAGACGAACTGGGCGAAGTTCGGTCTCAGAACCTTGGGCTTGAGTGACCCTTATGTAACCCCGGTCGGCACTGACGCAGACTACGGCGCCCTGTGCTGGTGGGACAGCACCAATGGAAGCCCTCGCGCATATGTGACCAATGTCAAGGGTGGCCTCAAGCACCGAGCCCTCAAAAAGGTGACGTGGGTTGCGATGCGGCTACCCGGGCTCTCGGAGATGCTGGGCGCCACCCCTGCCATGACGCGGTTCATCCGCCGCGCGTTGAAGCTTGTGTTCGGGACCTTTCGTGGCGAACCGGAGGACCGCCCGTACCTCAACTGGGCGCGGGGCCACTTCCTGCATCAGCGGCTGGGCCAGATCAGCGACCGTGACTACCCGCTCACCTGGGAAAGCCGTGCCGATGCGGCTAACTATGAGGGAATGCGTCAAGTCGCTCCTGAATACTTGAACCGCCGCATGAGCACGCCGCACGCCTGGCACGCAGCGGAGGCGTTTCTCCGCCTCCTGGACGAGAGACCTCCCGCATCTGCCGTGCAAACCCCGGACCGGTAGAATGCATCTGGGAATCCCGGAGACTCGGGGGCAGGAAAACCCCGTTCTGTTAAGTAGTATCGGTTTCCCCCTCTCGGTGTTTGCCCTTCAGAAGGTGGACAATGTTGGAGCCCTGCCGGACAGGGAAGGTTGGCTAGCGGCTAGCGGTCAGTCCGATTCCGGCTTCATCCCTCGGACTTCATCCTTGCCTGAACTTTCGCCCACTCATCCCGAAGGGTCGCGGTCCGGTTAAAGACCGCCTTCCCCGGGCTTAGGTCCGGGTCGACGCAGAAATAGCCGAGCCGCTCGAACTGGAACCGGTCGCCGGGCTTGGCAGCGGCCAGGCTTGGCTCAAGCTTGCAGCCGGTCAGCGTCTCCAGCGACTTCGGGTTCAGGTTCGACTTCCAGTCCATTCCTTCAGGCGTGTCGTCCGGGTCCGGCTTCAGAAACAGATGGTCGTACAATCGAACGTCCGCGTCCACTGCGTGGACCGCGGAGACCCAGTGAATCGTCGCCTTGACCTTCCGGCCGTCCGGCGCGTCGCCGCCGCGCGTAGCGGGGTCGTGGGTGCAGTGCAGTTCAGTAACGACCCCGGTCTTCTCGTCCTTCACAAGACCGACACACTTGATGAAGTAGGCTGACCGTAGCCTGACCTCGCGGCCGACACTCAGCCGGAAGTACTTGGGCGGCGGCATCTCGCGGAAGTCGTCCTGCTCGATGTAGAGAACCCGCGAGAAAGGGACCTTGCGCGTCCCAGCGCTCTCATCCTCGGGATTGTTGACCGCGTCGAACTCCTCGGCTTGTCCTTCCGGGTAGTTATCAATCACTACCTTGAGCGGCCGCAGCACGGCCATCACCCGCGGCACGCGCTTGTTCAAGTCCTCGCGCACGCAGTGCTCGAGCAGTTCGTAGTCAATCACGGTATCGGCCTTGGCCACGCCCACGCGTCTCAGAAAGTCGCGGATTGCCTCGGGCGGGAACCCGCGCCGCCGCATCCCGGACAGAGTCGGCATCCGCGGGTCGTCCCAGTCCCGCACCACGCCCTGCTCGACCATGTCGAGCAGCCGGCGCTTGCTCATGACGGTATAGGTCAGGTTCAGCCGCGCAAACTCGATCTGGCGCGAGGGGAAGATACCCAGTTCGCGGATGTACCATTCGTAGAGCGGCCGGTGGTCTTCGAACTCGAGCGAACAGAGCGAGTGGGTGATCCCTTCCAGCGAGTCGGACTGGCCGTGCGCGTAGTCATAGGTCGGGTAGATGCACCACTTGTCGCCGGTCCGGTGATGGTGCGCCCGCATGATGCGGTACATCACCGGGTCGCGCATGTTCAGGTTCGGCGAAGCCATGTCGATCTTCGCCCGCAGCGTGCGCGCGCCGTCGGGGAACTCGCCCGCGCGCATCCGGCTGAACAGGTCCAGGTTCTCCTCGACCGAGCGGCCGCGATTGGGCGACTCGCGTCCGGGCTGAGTCAGAGTTCCCCGGTATTCTCGGACCTGATCGGCATCGAGGTCGTCGACATAGGCCTTGCCCGCCTTGATGAGTTGGACCGCCCACTGGTAGAGCTGCTCGAAGTACCCGGAAGCGTACAACTCACGGTCTTCCCAGTCGTAACCAAGCCAGTGGATGTCTTCCTTGATGGCATCGACGTACTCGGTTTCTTCCTTGGTCGGGTTGGTGTCATCAAACCTCAGGTTGCACTTGCCGTGGAACTCCTCGGCCATGCCGAAGTCGATGCTGATAGCCTTGGCGTGGCCGATGTGAAGACGGCCGTTCGGCTCGGGTGGGAACCGAGTGTGGACGTGGTCGAAACGACCCGAAGCCAGGTCCGACTCGATCGCCTCTTCGATAAAGTGTTTGCCCGCCGGTCTGGTGCCTGTTGTCTCTTTTTTCACGTGCCCGCCTCTCTCAGTGCGAAGTCGATCCTCGCCAGCACGGTCTCCCGACCCAGGATCGCCATCGTTTCATATAGCCCGAACCCGACTGCCTTGCCGGTGATTGCCAGCCTGAGAATGTGAATTATCTGTCCGACTTTGATGCCCTCAGCCGCCACGAAGTCCTGCAGGCACTGCTCGATTGTCGCCGGCTCGAAGGTCACGGCGGCAAGCGGACCTCGGAACTTGCCAAGGTAGTCTGCGGCGCCGGGTTTCCCGAGTTCCTTGCCGAAGGCAGCCTTGTCGCGAACGAGCGCTTGGTCAGCTCGGAAGAAATCGTCGTAGTCGAGGATGTCCCCCGCCACCTTGATGCGGTCGCCGGCTGCCTCGACTATCCGCGCAACCTTGTTCCGGGTCGCCTCATCAGGTTCGACCGCAACCAGACCCGCCCGCTGGAGGAACGGCAGACAGAGCTCGACCCGCCGCTCGACCGGCAAGGCCAGCATGTGCCTGACCTCGAACGCCATCAGTTTGCCCGGGTCGAAACTGGCCGCCGACTTGTTCACTCGCTCAAGCGAGAAGCTCTTGACCAACTCCTCGCGCGCGAAGTATTCGGTCTTGTCGTCGAGCGCCCAGCCGAGCAGGGCCATGTAATTGATTATCGCTTCGGGCAGGAACCCGGTCTGGCGGTAGAAATCCACGACCACCGGGCTGAACGTATCCGGCCCGGTCTCGAGCTTGAGCGCGGCCGCTATCTTGCTGGCGCGCGCCACCAGGTCGGAGAAGTCGCGGTTCTTCATGTACTCGCGGATCTTGCGCTTGCTCAGCTTGTTCCGGCTGCCCGGTTCGGCAACGAATGGCAGGTGGGCGAACTGCGGCAGCTCCGCTCCGAGCGACTGCAGGATGAAGACCTGCCGCGGCGTGTTGGACAGGTGTTCCTCGGCGCGGATGATGTGCGTGATACCCATCGCGTGGTCGTCGACAATGCTCGCCAAGTGGTAGAGCGGGCTGCCGTCGGCGCGCTGGATGACGTGGTCCTGCTCGCGCCGCCACTCGAACTCGACCCTGCCCCTGACCAGGTCGTCGATGACGAGCGTGCCCGTATCTGGCATCTTGAGCCGCACAAAGCCCTTCCTGCCCTCGGCCTCGAACCGGGCGCGGTCGGCGGGAGTCTCCGCCATCCAGCGCCGGCTGTAGCGGAAAACGCCTTCCTTGGCGGCCAGCGCCGCCTGCCTCTCCACCGCTATCTCCTCAGTGGTCGCGTAGTCGTAGTACGCGTGTCCCGACTCGACCAGCCTGGCCGCCGCAGCCTTGTGGTCTTCGACCCGCTGCGACTGGAAGTAAGGTGCGTTGGGCCCTTCAACGCCGGGACCTTCGTCCCAGTCGATGCCGAGCCAGCGCAGGCCGTCGAGAATCGGCTGCAGGACTTCGGCCATGTTGCGCTGGACGTCGGTGTCGTCAATCCTGAGGATGAACCGCCCGTGATGCTGACGCGCGAACAACCAGTTGTAGAGGGCGGTGCGGACCAGCCCAAGATGGAGCGCGCCGGTCGGCGACGGCGCGATTCTAACTCTGACTTCGTTCAATTTGAAAACGTCAATCGAAGATCGACATTCGGCAATGAAGTTAGCGGAGAGGGTGGGATTCGAACCCACGGTACAGTATTACCCGTACAACCGCTTAGCAAGCGATCGCCTTAGACCGCTCGGCCACCTCTCCGGTGTATATAGGTCCTATAGGGCCCATAGGCCCTATTCCGCAAGCGGAGGGCGCAGGAGGCGCACTGCGCTGAGCAGCGAATCCGCCGGCCGTCTTCCGGCCGGGGCGCGGTTCTACGCGCCCGCCATCCGCGACAGCGGAGGGCGCAGGATTCGAACCCGCAAGACCCATCGCTGAGTCGGCAGATTTCAAGTCTGCTGCCTTACCAGTTAGGCTAGCCCTCCGGCTGGAATCTCCAGATTGCAGAGAACGCCGGCCCTAATTTAGGGGAATTGTCCGGCCAAGTCAACAAACCGATGCTGTATTCTCTTTCCGTGACGAGCGCGCCAGCCAATAGTTAATTGACAGGCCACACCGAAGTCCTATAATCTAAACGTCCGCGTCCGGCGACTGCCCGGGCGGGTGACACGAAACGTATTGATGAAGAAACAGAAGCCAAGCACGACCGCGCGTCGGACAACGGCGGTTTCTCTGATGCTAATTCCGAACCTCGATAGGAGGCAGTGATGCGCAGAATAGTAATCGCGGTGACCTTGCTGGTTGCCGCTTCTTTCGCCCAAGACACCCTGCTCACAGAGAACTTTGATGCCTTCTGGCGCACGAACAACCCACCCGGCGCGTGGCGGATATTCCACACCGGCGGCGCGCCAATGGGCAACGGCGACTGGGACCGCGACTCGGGACACGCACCGTGGACCGGCCACCCGACTGCGTTTGCCGCCATCTGGCCGCAGACGCCAATGGACGCCACCCCGGACTCGCTCATCTCGCCAATCATCGACTGCCGCGGCTACATTAACGTCACCGTGCGCTGCAGCACCGATTTCACCAATGTCGGACTGAACCCGTACACTGCGCAGATCCGATACTCCATTGACAGCGGAGCGACGTTCCCGTACGTCGCCCGTGACTACTACAACACCGTCACCGGGACGGTATGCGAATCGTTGGTCCTGGACCATGCGATGGATATGCCCGGGGTGCAGATTGCCTGGGTCTTCTACGGCGACCTCTGGAACATCGATCACTGGTTCGTAGACGACGTCATCGTTACCGGCGAATCCCACCCGTATACCGTCCTGATGGCTCAGGACTTCGACACCACATGGAGCACAAACAATCCGCCGACTGGGTGGCGGATATTCCACACCGCGCCTCCCGACTCCGGCCGGGACGATTGGCATCGGGAGAACGCCAACGCCTCGCCGTGGGTCGACCACCCGTCGCCATTCGCTGCCATCGCGACATCACTGACCCCGGATGCGCCGCCTGATTCCCTCATTTCTCCGGCCATCAATTGTGCCGGGTTCCGTAACATAACACTGATCTGCAGCACGCTCTTCTACTACTTCTCGAGCCAGCCGTACACCGCCCAACTCGTCTATTCGACTGACAACGGCGTAACCTGGCCATACGTGCTGCATGACTACCGGTTCGACCACGCTACCGGGCCGATATGGGAATATTTGAAGCTCCCCTATGCCAAGGGGAAATCCCAGGTCCGCATCGCCTGGGTGTATGATGGCGACATCAGCTACATCAACTGGTGGTCGCTCGACGATATCATGGTGGTGGGCGACTCGAGTCCGGCCTACGACGTGGCGTGCGAGTCGATTGTCTGGCCGATAGACCGGGTTCCGCCCGGCGCGTTCCAACCGTCGGCTGTCTTCCGTAACGTGGGAGATAGCGCACTGACCAACGTGCCGGTGGTATGCAGCCTGTACACAAACACGATGGTCGGTTTGAACGCGTGGACAGGCACAATTGCCAGCCTGCTGCCGGACAGCGCGAGCCAGGTGACCTTCGCGCCTCCGTTCACCCTGTCCCTCGGTCAGTATTTCATCAAGTTCTACCCCAACTACGCCACTGACCAAGTGAGCAGCAACGACACGCTCGCCCGGTTCTTTGCGTGCAGCATGCTGAAGGAACTGAGCTATGACGACGGCACCCCTGCTGGCTTCAGGTCCTGGCCGGTTGGCCACAACGGCTGGGGCGCCTATTTCGATGCGGGCACGTTCCCGGTCTACATCGAATCGCTGAACGTCTATCTCGAGGCACCGGCCAATCCCAGCTACTGCGGGTACCAGCTTGCCGTATACCTGGACGACGGCGCCGGCAACCCCGGCAAGCTCTATTTCAAGACTCCGGTCAAGTACGCTGCACCCAGCACCAGCGCCTGGAACTCGGTCTTCGTCGGCGGTGCCGGCCAGGAACTGGTGATGCCGGACGGCAAGTTCTACGTCTTTTACCTGCAGGTCGGCGAGCCGCCGGAATGCCCGGCCCTCGGACGCGACGCTGCACGCAACCCGCTCGCCAACTACTGGCAGTACCGCAGCGGCGTGATGACGCCCGACTCATCACCGGGCGACTTCATGATCAGTGCGATCGTGAATTCCGGGACGGTCACCCCGGCGCTCCGTGACATCCGCGCCCTGTACGTTGACCAGCCACTCTACAACTTCGTCCAGCGGCCCTTCAACGCGCCGGTAACGCCGAAGGCACGGATCCAGAACTTCGGCTCCCAGACCGTGGCGCCGGTTCCCGTCCGGCTCGTCATCATAGGCCCGACTTGGGCCTACATAGACGTCGTGACGCTCAGCTCGCTCGCTCCGGGTCAGGACACACTGGTGACCTTCGCCAACTGGACGCCGAGGTTCCCGACACAGTGCTCGGTCTGGGTCACGACA
>CAZSUX010000071.1:0-11412 GCA_964610135.1 uncultured bacterium
ACACGCTGCCCTGTCACGGCAGAGATCGCCGGTTCAAATCCGGTAGACCCCGCTGACCGAGAATTCCGAATGACGAAGTTCGAATGACGATTGAAGTCCGAATCCCCAATTCGTCATTAGCCCGCATTCGAGCTTCAATCGGGTTTCGAGTTTCGTCCTTCGTGCTCTGCTTGTCCTTTCTCGCGGGGGTGGCCTCGGCTGTTTCTCCTGCCACCAAGCTCAAGTCCAACTACACACTGGCGCTCCAGACCCAACTCCTGACCGAGGCCGTAGTCGCCAACCGGCCGCGCGACATCTATCGAATGTTCACGCCGGCGTTTGCCGCCGAGCACTCGTACGCGAGCTTCGATTCCGCTCTGGCCCGCTGGTCCCTTGGCCGTCGCATCGTCCGCGCCAGCCACAAGGTCGTAGACATCAAAGGGCCGTCCGGGTACGTTTCGAGCTGGTTCGTGTTCGCGGGCGAGCGCGACTACAACTACGTCTACCAGAACTGGCTGAATACCAGGCACGGCTGGCAGCTCGTCTGGCTGTCGCGGATCCTCGACACGAGCTTCACGTTCGGCCAGTCCGACTCGCTCGAACTGGTGAGGGCGGCCGAGGCCGGGTTGCGCTACGTGCTCTCGAAACCGGGCCTCGAGCTGTTCAAGGCCGGGTTCCGACGGCCCGACACCCTCGTAATGATACGTCTTGGCCGGCCGGGCGAAGGCGAGTTCCGATTCGACAGCCTGCCCGTGTACTGGGTCACAGAGGAGCAGATTCGTGCCGGCGTCCACCTGCCGCAAAGCCAGTTCCTTCTCAACCTCGCGCTGGTCAGGCTCATTGGCGACATGGCGCTGGTTGCCGTAGACGTTACCCCGAGGGCGCGCGATTTCCTCGGCCGCAAACGCCGCGCGCAGGGAATCGAAGTCTATCTCGAGCGGACCGGAAACGAATGGCGCTTCCACGAAGTGGGCAAGAAGTGGTAGACACAGGAAAGTACAAAGGACAAAGGACTAAGGACGAAGTGGCGCGGCGTTCACCGAGAGCTGCACATCGTTCCTCGTTCCTCGTTCTTCTCTCTTCACTCTTCTCTCTTTTCCTCCTCGTCGGCTGTCCGGGCGAGGACATCACGCCGCCCGAGGTAACCATCATCGCGCCGGCTGACGGCGACAGTCTTGCCGGCACCACAACCATCCGTGCCCGCGCCACCGACAATGGGAAGGTTGCCCGCGTCGAGTTCCTCGTAGACGCGGTGCGAATCGGCACCGATACTTCCCCGGCCGGGCAGGTATTCGAGTACGTATGGAACCTGGGCGTAGTGCGGCCCGGCTCAGCCCACACCCTGAGTTGCTCCGCCACCGACGAAGCCGGCAACCGTAACTCCTCGCCAGCCATCACCGTGTACATCAGCAGTTCGGCCGGCACGCACCACTCCGGGACCATCACGGCCAAGGAAACCTGGACGGCTGCGGAGAGCCCCCACGTCATCGACTCGGACCTCGACGTCGAGGCGTTCCTCACGATTCAGCCCGGGGCAGTCGTGCTCGTCGCCGACGGCGCTACCATCGAGGTCGGCGGGCGATCGCCGGCCGGTCTTGTTGCGCACGGCCGGGCCGATTCGGTGATATACTTCACCGCGCTCAATCCCGCGCCCGGGCCGGGCGCGTGGGACGGCGTCCGGTTTGGGTCCAGCACGGTCCCGGACAGCAGTATTCTCCGCCACTGCGTCGTTGAGTATGCCGGCGGCGGGGGGTCTCTTGTGCGGTGCGAGGCAGGCAAAGTCGACATCGATTCCAGCGAGTTCCGCTCGAGCTCGGGCTCGGGCGTGTCGGCCTCGGGTACCGGGCTCGGTTCGCTCTCGCATAGCGCCCTTTCCGGGTGCGCGCGCTACCCGGTGAGCATCGGGCCCGGCCTGGTTTCGGCGCTCGGCACCGACAACACCTTCAGCGACAATTCCCGCAACGCCGTCGAGCTTACCGGCGGCACCGTCGCTGCCACCGACACCTGGCCCAACATCGGCGTCCCCTACGCCATCACTGCCACGGTCACGGTTGCCGACGGCACGAACCCACTCCTTTCCATCGCCCCCGGCTGTTCGCTCCTATTCGCCGACAGCGCCAAACTCCGCGTCGGACTCGGCAAGCCCGGCGGCCTGCGCGCCGACGGCACTTATGGCCGCATCGTCTTCGGACCGCTTGCCGACTCACCCGGGCCCGGCCAGTGGCGCGGTATCGAGTTCTGGGAGGGAACCGACCCGATCCGCACGATTCTCAACTACTGCAGCATCGAGGGAGCGGGCGCCGGCAACTCGGCGGCAATCACCTGCTACTCATCCGAGGTCCTGATCGCCAATACGCGGATTGCCGCCTGCGCCGCGGCCGGCATCTACTGCCAGAGCGCAGGCTTTGCCCGGTTTGAAAACGACACCATCACCGGCTGCGCCGGGTTCCCCTTGCACATTGGGGCCCAGTATGTCAGCACCATCGGCAACGGCAACAGCTTCTCCGGCAACACCAATGACGCGATCGAAGTCACCGGTGGCACCATAACCAGCAATGCCCAGTATCGCCGGCAGGACGTCCCCTACCTCGTACGCCAGACCATCGAAGTCGGCTCGGCCATCGAACCCACGCTTATCCTCCAGAACGGAGTCGAACTCCGATTCGACCCGGGCGCCGCGCTGGCAATCGGCCGCACCGCCCGCGCGAGCCTGCAAGCCGACTCCGCTACGCTCACTGCAGCCACGGCCCAGCCCGGTGCTTGGAACGGGCTCGAACTCCATCGCTACACCACGAATACAAGCCGGGTCGAGCGCTCCCGGCTCCTCTATGGCGGCGGGGCCAACTACGGGATACTCCTCATCGACAGTTGCATGCCGGTGCTGGACGGCAACGAAATCGCCTTTTCCAGCAACTACTGTGTCTTCATGCGGAACACCGAACTCGACCCGGACACGGTCCGCAGCAAGAACTGGCTCCACGACTGGGACCCGTCCTTCGACGACATCTACTATGCACCCTAGGACAGCGAAAGTACCAAGTACAAAGTAACAATGACAAAGCAAAGGGAAAATCAAGGAAGGACGAGGACCCGACTTCGGCCTTAGGACTTACTTTGTCCTTTGGCCCTACGACTTTGTACTTCTAGCCAGGCCGCCTACAACTCGCCGATGATACTCTCGTAGAGACCGAGGAGATCAGCCTCGGTCAGTTGGATTTCGTTCACCACCCGGGCCAGCTTCTGCTGGCTCTCCCTGGTTCCGATCCTGACGCCGCTCTGGATGATGCCGTTAAGCTTGCCGATAATCGCCGAGTTCTTGGCAACAACCTCGTCAATCAGTTCGGTCTGGTCGGGCAGCGCCTCGCGCATGTCCTGCAGGAAGCTGTTCGCGCTCTCCTTGTTGGCAAGCAGTGCCCAGATGAGCCGGTCGAAACACGCCTTGCCGCTGTCCGGGCAGACCGGGCAGAACGGTATGGTATCCAGGCTCTTCATCCAAAGGTCGTAGGCGACGACACCCGACTGCCAGCCCGTATCGGCGTACGCCTGGCCGAGTTCCAGCGCCTGGGTCAGCACCGTCGTGAGCATCTCGGCCGGTTCCGGTTCGGCGGCCGCGTGATACGTCACCTCGTACGCCTCGACAATCGACCCGCTCAATGCCACCTCGCCGGCTGAGCCCAGCGTGTAACCATGCACCACTGAGTCATCCGGGCCACAACGCGTTGCGATGCCCCAGTTCTGGCCGTTTGACCCGGGCCATGCTCCAAGCACGATCACCAGCTTGCCCCGGTTCAACCGGTCGCGGATGGCGACCATTGCTTCCTTCTGGACATCCTTCGCCGGCCGGGCCGAGTCCGCATCGTCGGCGGCAAACACCGGGCGGAACGTCAGGCCGTAGTACCGGGTGAAGCCATCGAGATAGGCCCCGGCAAGCCCGTTCGGCCACGCGCCGCGGCAGCCTTCGCGCCGGGCGGTGAAGGCGAATGACTCGCCGGTAAGAGCGGCCAGCCAGTCGTAGTCCACGGTCACGCCGTAGTGACCCAGGATGTCCTTCAGCGCCACCGCGAGCCCGCCGGTATAGCGCTCAGCATCGGGCAGTACGCCCAGCACGCCGGCGGTGACGTCGAGCTTCATGTCAGCATCACCGCGGAGCACCGTCATCGGGACCTGTACCTGAGACCCGACCGACCGGAACTGAAGCTGCACCAGTTCCTCGGTCGTCTTCACCGGCTCACCGTTGTAGGATATGATTACGTCGCCGGGCTCCAGCCCGAGCGTCTCTGCCTGGGTTCGGGGCAGCACGCGCCAGATTGCCGGCCGGGCAATCTGCGCATAAGTCGTGCCGAGTGCCGTGCCGGTTTCCTCCTTCCGGCAGGCGACGACCGCGACCAGGGCCACCAGCGCCAGCGTGACAAAACGCCTATTCATTGGTACTCCTTTTGGAAAAAGCAATCAAATGCCGTGCCCATTCCTGCATTGGGGCCATTATGAAGCGGGAGCCGGGCAAAAGCAAGCGAAATCGTGCGGGCGAAGTACAAAGTACGAAGCACAAAGGACAAAGCAAGAGGAAAACGTGAGAGGACAAAGTCCGATTCAGACTTTGGCCTTATGACTTGGTTTGTCCTTTGTCCTTGCCACTTCGTCCTTGTACGGGACCGGACACTGCAAACTGGGAACTGGGAACTCGCGGCGATGCCGCGCCTACGCCGGCTTCGTCCCGACCACTGGCTCGCCCAGGCCGGTCGGTGCGTCGATTCGCACCGACAGATCGGCCAAGCCGGCACAGACCGCCTGCGCCTGCGCGTCGGTCAGGGCCACGTCCTTCAGACGTGGCCAGATGGTCTTGGCCAGGGTCGCGGCCGACCAGGTAGTCCTGACGTTGACGAACCCGGCCTCTTCCAGGGTCTGCTTCATCGTCTCGCTGGTGAAGTGCTCCAGTTCGTAGAAGCTCGCGCCGGTGATTGCCGCCTGGTTGCGGTCGAGAAACTGCAGCCCGACTTCCGGGTTGGCCGACGGGTTGGGCCCGAGCCGGTCGAAGAGGTCTCGGAGCTTTCGGAACTCCTCCTTCATCTCCGGCGTGTTGGCGAACTTCACCAGGTAGTTCCGCTCCCACGGCGGACGCGAGTGCTTCAGCGAATAGTGGTATCCGAGCGAGTCCTCGGTTTCGGTGAACATCAGCCCCTCGGTCAGCTCGCGCTCGCGTCCCTCGCTCGACTCGAAGAACACGCGGAACCGGCCGCCCGGCTTGAGCACGCGGAAAACCTCGCCGATCGCCTTGCAAGGGTCCGGACTCTGCTCGATGGAACTCGCCGCGACCACGCCGTCGAAACGATTGTCGGGGAAATCGAGCTCGGTCGGCGACACTTTGTTGACGGTGACGTTCTTCAGCCCCAGCTTCTCGACGCCGGCGTTGATGGCGTCGACCCGGCGCTGCGAAGGTTCGGCCCCGGTCACGGCCCTGAACAGCGGCGCGATGCGCAGCAGCGGCCACCCGTCGCCGGGCCCGAAGTCCAGTATATCCTGGGCGCCGCCCATGTGCGCCGCGAACTCACGAATCCGCGCCTCGTCGAGAAAATGCTCCTCCAGGCCGTACTCAACCGGAACGTCGATGACCGGCAGCTTTCCGCCGCCCTGTCGTTCCATGCGGTCAAAGGTCTGTTCAGCGCTGTTGGACTCGACCGGCTTCGTCGTGGTGACAATCCAAGTCTCAAGAACCGTGTATTTCTTCGCCATGTTCGTGGCAATGATAGCTACGCACACGGCCAAGTCAAGGCACGCCCGGCCGGGCCGACTCGGACAGGGCAGAATCCAGACACCAGAATGCAGAACTGCGGACGCGGAAGGGAAATCCACAGATTCCGCAGATCACACAGATGAAAAGAAGTGTCACCCCGACGCCGATGGAGGGGTCTCGCCTCCAGCCGAAGTCAGAAGCAATGACACGGAGAGCAAATCCACAGATTCCGCAGATTACACAGATTCCAACTGGACACTGGTACCTGGAAACTGGAACCTCGCGGCGAAGCCGCGCGCCGTCCTCGCCGCCGCCCCGCTCTCCCTCTCCTCTGTGAGGAGAGGGTCGGGGTGAGGAATCCTGGGGCGCGGGACATGACCGCGAAAATGGGGACTGCACCGCGCTACTCGTTCCTACGGTGCCCCGGGCACGTCCGACCCATTCGGCTCGCTCTGTCATTCCGAGGGAGTCCGACGAGTCGAGGAATCTCGCTCGCTCAAGGCAGGCTCCAGCGCTCCGTGGGTCTGTCCCCGCTTGCCCTCCTCATGGAACGACGCTGGCGCTGGTAGCGAAGACGGGACTGCCCTGCACGGAACCAGGTAGGCTGGTCCGTGCGGCTGTCCCCGTGTTTCACGGAGCTTCGCATCTCGCCTCGCAACTCGCGCTGGAAGTCACCGCGCAAACCACTGCGGAAACCGGCCCGCGAATCAAGCCGCGAGAGACCCTGCAAGAGGCCTGCCAAGTCCCCTCGGCAGAGACTTCGCCAGTGGCTCTGCCACTCGACTTCCAAGTCACCATGGAATTGGCTTCGCAAACTGCAAGCCGAGACGCCGTGGATTTCGCGGTCAGATTCGCGCCCCAAGTCGCGTCCAGAACCACGGTCTGAACCACCCCGGGAACCGTTCCCGGAACGGTTCCCGCCGTGGTTCGCGGGATGTCCTTTCAGACCTGTTTGCTGAGAGCCATTCCGCTAACGTTCGCGGGCAGATAGAGTTATCAGAATGACCCGTGAGTAGGTGAAGATTGTCCAGCATGTCTTGCGCTCTAGTTTACATAACAGAGTGAGGGTCCACATCTGCCCGAAGCGAACGGGCGGGGATAGTCGTAGGCTCGAAGGGACTCTCTGTGGCTGACTCAAGCCAGCGGTTGGCTACCCTGATACCTGCTACGCGCATCCCGCCTCATCCCCGCACGCGGCCGGGACACGTACTTGAGGAACGAAGGTACGCATGGCTGCTACCCTGGGCGTTCGGTCAGACGCAGGGAGAACACCGTAAGGGACCTCTAGCAGGACCTGCCGGAAGTGTTCGGAGGGAACAGCGCAGGCCACTCCGAGTACTATCCCGGGGTAGGCCCCGGGCTAGCCCCCAGAGTTAGCTGCGTGAGAACAGGGAGATGCGCGTTAAGCGTTGGCCTGTCGGGAGATACATGAACAAGATGCCTGCACGGGCGTGCCGGGCAGATGTCGGCTTCGGTTAGACTCGCGTTTTCCGTTTCCCACACGAGAACGTCCTGCCGCTGCCCGGCAAATCTGTGAAGTGTTTTCCCGCCCCAGAGGCTAGTCCGAGGGACGAACGTAGCGAATCGCAACAGCAGGTCGCGGCAAACTGCTGCAATGTGCGACGGCTCCCTGGGCGTGCCCCAAAGGACATTCACATAAGTCTCTTATCTCTGTCACTTACTGTGTGCATCGGGGGGGGGCACGAGAATCGCACGTATTTCTCGCCAGATTTGGGTGGCGCGAGGCTGTGTTGAACTGCGTGCGTGCTACCTGCGATGCCGGTTCCTGGATGACTGATGCTTGATCTTCAAGATGGAGCATTTCGCTCGTCGGTCGCGGCAAAGAGCGTATTGCCGAGTCCGCGTAGTCATCGCGGATTCCGGCATCGCAGCCGGCACCGGGCTCCGAGAAAAGGCGCACCCAGTCCGAGGCGCGCTAGTGCGTCACCAACTTGAGCAAAGGAGGATACCATGCTCAAGAAAGCAGTAGTCTGCATGCTGCTCGCAGCAGCAGCGGCCATGGCCTGGCTGCCGCTCCAAGACGTTCAAGCGCCGGCTCAGGTTAATACTGGTGCTAAGCTCACTTGGGGGAACGGCCTCGTATGGGGCCTGTTCCCAACCCGCGACAGCGGGGAGACCTACGTGGAGTACTACCAGCCCGACTTGGGCCGGTGGAACCCGAACATGGAAGAGATCGGCGAGTATCTGATACACACCGGTCTCACGTTCCAGTGGCAGTGGATGGAACGACCTGTTCTCTTTGTTATCGGGGAGGACACTTCCGGGGGCCAAGGGAATGAAGTCTCAACACTGTACTGGTACGACTTGTATACCGACCAATGGGACTACGAGGAAATCGACCCGGATACGGGGTTCGTGCTTGACAACGGCACCTGCATCGCCTTCGCGCCGAACCCGGGCTGGGACGTGGACAGCTTCCCTGTTCCGGGCTGGATATACTGCCTCCCGGGTGGAGACACGAGTTTCTGGCGCTATAGCATCGCTGCTGAGAGCTCCGATATTTCGCAATATGGCTACTACCCGTGTCCGAATGCGATCATCGCCGACCAGACGCCGCCGTTTCAGTGGAGTCCGTACGCACAGCCAACCCAGTATCGGATTCAGGTCTCGACCGACCAGTACTTCATGAGTTGCGTGATAGACACGGTCGTCTCCATCCCGGCATTCGAGCCGACCACCAAACTCGCCAACAGCACGTACTACTGGCGGGCGGCCGCGTGGGTGAGCGGCGCGTGGTCGTGGTGCAGCCCCCACAACTTCGACCTTCAGGGCGGCTGGGAGCAGCGAAAAGGCATCACGGGTTCAGTTGGCACCGGAGCGGCGATGGCGTACGATGGCGACGTACTCGGGTATGAGGCCATCCTCGCGCTCCGCGGCGGCGGCCACAAGGACTTCTACGCCTACAACATCATAACGAATCAGTGGGACACGCTCGAGGACGCGCCGGTGAACGTCCACGTCGGCACATCGCTCTCGACTCACGACCCGACCGGCGAATGGGCCGCCCATCCCGTCGCCGCTTTCGGCGGCTCAGATACCTCGGACTGCCCGTACCACTACCATCCCGATGGGGACCCCGACTACTGGGTTCCGTTCGACACCACCGATACCAGCCTGGACTGGTGCTCCCACTTCCCTGAGGATCTGGGTTCCGATGCCTCAATGATCCAAGGCGCTAGTCACATGTGCTACCTGGTAGTGGGGGAGGAGAATTTCTACCGGCTGGAGCCGCCTCCCGAGTCGAAGGACGGCGGGCTGGCCGGCGTCGTGCGGAGCGGGAAGGTGGACGCGCACTCCGTCTCCTGCTTGGACGGCATCGAGGTCGAGTACCAGTTGCCTGCTGCTGCGCGGGTGCGTGCAGTCCTGCATGATGCAGTCGGTCGGCGGGTCGGCATGTTGGCTGCCGGCGAGCAGAAGGCCGGCGTGCATCGACTGAGCTGGAATCGCGACCAGGAAGGTCGCAAGCTGAGCGCCGGGGCCTACTTCATGCTACTTGACATGGGCAAGGAGCAGGTCAGGCTCAAGGCGGTCGTCAGATAGACATGACATCTGGAGGGGCGGGGCTCCCCGCCCCTCCGAGATTGGAGAACGATGGGGACTGCCACGGCTTTCCGCGTAGGAGAGACCGTGGCTGTACCCAATCCGTCCGCGTCAGGCGGTTGACACGCCCGCCGTGGGTCATAGACTTGTCACGAGTGCAGCTAACGGTCGTTCAGACAGGAGGTCGAAATGAAGTCTACTCTGCTGCTCTTAGTTTCTGCCGCCGTCGCCCTCGCCGGGTTCACGCCGCACCTGCGAATCGACCATGAGAACAAGCCGACAAACGGCTGCAAGGATGCCGCAATCACCCTCGGCCCGAGCGCCGCGGGCGTTGGGTCGGGTCAGCCACTCTACGTCGTGTTCCAGGACGACTCGACTGCAGGCATCGTGGTTATTCGCTCAGATATCATGTTTCAGAAATCAACCGATGGGGGAAGGATGTGGTTGCCTGCAGACGTGCTGGTTCGACGCGGCGAGTCTCATGCGACGCATCCTGACATAGCGACTGACCCGGACGGCGATATCTACGTCGTCTACACCGAACAGGGTGGGTCGGGTGAGTACGTCTACTGTGTGCAGTCAACCGACGACGGCGCCACTTGGTCTCAACCAACCCGGGTCGATGACAAGACGAGAGGAGGCATGGGCGGGCCACGGATTGCTGCCGACTCGGCCGGTAACCTGCTCTGCGCCTGGAACGACCAGCGCACCGGAAGTCTGCACATCTGGTCATCCGTGTCTACCGACCGTGGCGCGACGTGGAACCAGAATGTTCGCGTGGACGACGACACAACGGACATGGACTGCTACCAGGCGGATGTGTTTGTGCAGCCGGGGACAAATTACTACTTGGTGGCAGCAGAAGCACCATACTACTTTGGCAGCGCTGGTCATCTTGGCTCCTACCTCTACCGCTCTACCGACCGGGGCCAGACCTTCCAACCAGGAGTACGACTGGACACCTTCACGCGTGCTAACGCAGACGAGCCTCACATCGTGGCCGACTTGCAGCATGGGATCTGCACCAACACCGGGGGGGGGGCGGAGGCGCGCACGCTGTACGTGCAGCCCGATACGTGGGGCGCGCCTCACTTCATCGGTTACTCGTATGTCGGACCCTCTCTTGCCATTTCCGTCGACGGAATCGCGCATGCGGCGCTCATGGTCAACTGCGACACGTCAGAGGTCATCTACCTTCCCTACTACTCCCGTTCCTCTGACCATGGTGTTTCATGGTCCGAGCCCGAACTTGTCAATGACGACACGACAGCCAATAGCTGGTATCCGGACATCGCCGCCGACTCCGCCGGGCACGCCTACGTCGTCTGGCAGGTCGGCAGCGGCGAGGTGTGGTTCTCGACCAACAACCCGGCAGCCATCGCTGAGGAAACGTCGAACGCCGAACTCCGAGCGCCGAACAGCGGTCCGACTGTCATCCGCAACGTCCTGTTCCTGCCGCGGGACATGACCGAAATCCGCTCTGGGATTTCGGATCGTGTCCCAAGGCCAACTCTCCTCGACATCGGCGGGCGGAAGCTGATGGACTTGAAGCCGGGCGCAAACGACGTGCGGGCGCTGGCGCCGGGGGTGTACTTTGTGCGTCAGGCAGCGAGCGTGAAGCGTGATGCATCAAGCGTCACGAAGGTCGTCGTGACGAGATAGCTGCTTGACATGGGTATGGAGAAAGCTAGGCTCAAGGCGGTGGTAGAGTAGACTCGCAATCCGGAGGGGTGGCGGGTGCCGCCCCTCCGGAGTTTGGAGGTATCTGTGAAAAAGCTGTTGCTCGGCCTCATTCCGTTGACCGTGTTCGCTCAGTTCGAGACGGATACCATCATCCGGTTGCCGGTGTCATTGCGACAGGGGGCTTATCTGCAAGACCTCAACAAGCTCTACCTCAACAGCTATGCCTGCGATCAATTCATCGGGCTCGACTGCTCGACATATCAGCTCAAGGCGCAGATACCGGTCGAAGGAGACGGCGAATACCGCTATTCCTACAACTGGCGACGGCAGAAGCTCTACGTCACATTCGGAGAAGGACCGGAAAGCACGCTGGTAATAGACGCGGCCGGGGATTCAATCCTCAGGTGGCTTGATGTCTACCGAGAGTTCCACAACGACGTCTATCTGAGCGACCTTGA
>CAZSUX010000072.1:0-8738 GCA_964610135.1 uncultured bacterium
GCAGAGGAGTTGCTGAAGAAGCTCCGGCGCAAGGCCGAGGTTTGACCACTTGCGTACGCAGAGTTCGAGCGCCTGAGCCAGAGGTTCACCGGTCTCGTTGCGGAAGGCCTTGAGCATTTCGGCCACGTAGCGTTTGTAGATGGTCACTTCGTGCACGGGGACCCCGAACCGGCTGATGCGTTTGGTCACCTGGTCCCGAACCATCGGCCAGACGCGAGCCGCGCTTCGGCCGTAGACGGAGAGCGGAAACTCGGTCCGGCGGATGAAGGCAAGAACGTCGCGGGCCGCTGGTGTCAGGCTCAGTGAACGCATACGTCCAAGTGTCGATTTCCGATTGTCGATTGCCAACCGGGGGGCGGAAAAAAGAACTGAAGGATTAGCGAAGACTGCGAATGGGGCATAAATGCTTCATTATCCTGCGGTTGCGGCATGGTGCAAGTCCGGAAAACCGCATATAGGGGTCGCCTGGGGGCTAGCCCTTTGAGAAGCCTTCGAAGAAGCGATGAACGGAGCCTTGAAGAGAGCTTTGATGGCAGCGTTCAAAGGAACTTTGACGGGAGCTTTGCGCTGAGCCTTGAGCGAAGCGATGCCGGAAGTAATGTCTCGAGCTTTGCCCCAAGCGATGCGAAGAGCGCTGAGCATAGCGCTGACCGAAGCCTTCAAGTAAGCCATTGAGTAAGCCTTCGAACAAGCCCTTGAATGAGCATTCTGAGAACCTCTGCAGCGAGCTTTCTGGGGAGCTTTCTAGGGAGCTTTCAACGCAGCCATGAGAAGAGGGATCGAGGGATGGAGAGATCGAAGGATTGCGCGGCTGCGCCGCGAGTTTGCATGTACCAGTTTGCAGTTCTCAGTAGCGGATGGCGGAGAGCGGACCGGAATCTCTGCAATCTGCGGAATCTGCGGATAATCCCTCCGGACCTTGGCGCTCTTGGCGGTTATCTGATTTCCGATTTGCGATTGTCGTGCGTCGATTGGCCGAGGGCTTGCCGCTTGGAACCGAGGGCTTGACGTTTCCTCCTCACGTCTGGACTTGCGCCTTTCACTGAGGGCGCTATACTTGTCCTGCATCAGGAGCGGCTGGTGGCCTCTTCCAGGGCATCGGCAAGGCAACCGAGCTTGAAGGTGCTACGGTGCCCGGACCCTTGCGGGAAGTACGAGCGGCGAACGCCGAGCGCCGAACTTTGGCGTTTGGAGTTCGAACTTCGTACTTTGTCTGGTCCGATGCGGCCAAAGAGGCAAAAGGACCTTCCAGCCGGCCAGCCGCCTGATGCGGGGCGGCGTTTTGTTGCGCCCAAGGAGTATCTTTGCACATTACCGGGCTTATCGCCCGGCGGAAGCAGCCGCTGGTGTCAATCGAAATCACCCCGCCCGAGAAGGGGCGGTCGATTTCCGAGCTATTCGGCTCGGTCGACCAGTTGTTGCCGTTCAAGCCGACGTTCGTCACGGGCACCTGTCACCAACAGCGGATCGTCTACGAAGATGTGGACGCGGGCCTGACCCGGAAGGTTCCCCGGCGCAAGAACCCGGGCACGGTCGGCATCTGCGCCGTCGTCTACAACCGGTACAAGGTCGAGACAGTGCCGCCCTCACCTGCGTCTATGTTAAGGGAGAGCTCCAGCCGGCGTAACCGGGTAAGGTGTACTACGTGAAGGATGCCCTTGAAGGACTGAAGATCATGCAGGCCGTTTGTGGCCAGGAAAGGAAACAGAAATTGACCACCCCTTACCACTCATCAATCGGCGGTCGCCGGTCGTCCGCCAAACCGAAGACCCTGGCCGGCAAGCCCTTCGCCGTGAACGCCCCGCGCATCGTTGGCGGGTACGCCCGCGCCCTGACCAAGATAGTCCACGTCGACGTCGGGAGCTACTCGCCGTTCCTGGACCAGGCCGCGTTGTTTCAGAAGCGCTGGCGCGTGCTCGGGCCCAGGGCGACGAGGGCGGACCGGGTTGAGGCCGAACAAACGCTGGACGGGCTGATCGCCACCGGCCACGGGCGCAGGCTCTGGCACGGCGCGCTGGTCTATGGGCTGTATGAGGCCGCCGTCGGCAGCAGGGAGCTGCTCGTCCTTCACCCCGGGAACGGACAGGAACTGACCCGGCTTCAATTCTCGCCCGCCTTTGTCCGCCGGCTCCGGCGGAAGCACGGCTCGGCGCGTTTCCACGCCGCCCTCCAGGTCGTGACCACGGGCGAGCGGGCAGTCGAGGCGGCCCGCAAACTTGCCAGGCAGGGTCAGGTCCACGACCAGTTCCTGATGCACGGCCTGAGCTCCGAACTGACCGAGGCGCTCGCCGAATACGGCCAGCGCCGGTTGCCGAAGCTGCCGGGTTGGAGCAAGATCGTCCGCTACAGCCCGGGCTACCCGGTCTGGCCGGACCTGGCGGAACAGAAGAAGATATTCGCCCTGCTCCGGCCCGAACGCATCGGGGTCAGACTGACCGGGACCTTCCAGATGGTGCCGGAATACTCCACCTCGGCCGTCGTGCTGCCGTCATAGTTCCAGCCGCGCGGAATAGACTCCGCCGGACGGCGGTAGATACAGACGAATGGTCACCGTCAAAGGAGCAATCATGAAGCGAAGTCTCATCGCCGTAGCAGCCCTCTTGCTGCTGCTCTCGAGTACGACCTACGCGAATCCGCCCAGGCCCAAGCCGCGGCCTCGGTTCTTCCTAGGATCGGTGCTGTGCTGGCTCGGCATTGTCCATCATCACGGGCCGGCCTGGATGGCGCGGCACCACCAGCCGGCACACCGTCCGCCGGCGTTCGTGCACGGACGCAGGCCGAATCCCGGCCGGCACAAAGGCTGGGACCGGAACGGCCAACGTCGCGGACGACCGGGTAACGACAAACCTCACGGAGGCAAACCAAGAGGCGGCCGCCAACGCGGATAGCCGGATAGAAGTTCGGTCTGGCACAGGGCGGGCGAGAGCCCGCCCTGATTGCGGATAAGCCAAAAGGCAGAAGCCGAGAGTCAAAAGGCAAAACCGCGGAGACGAACCATCCAGAATGCAGAACCCCGTCTATCCCGGCAGCCGCGGTCTGGCTTCCACCTTCGTCCGTCCTTTCCCCCTGATTCCGATATCGAAAACGGGGACTGTACCGCGCGCCGCGCTTCGAGGGACTGTCCCCGATTTTCGCCCTCAACCCCGCTAGTCCTGCACTTCTGCATTCTGGCTTCAGGGTTGTCGATTGCCCCGGCCCCTTCCTGTTGACCGCGAGTCTCCTTGCCGCTACGCTCTCTTCACCGTGGTCTTCAACCGCATCCTCACTCATGAGCGGCCGCACCTCGATGAAATCGTGGCAATCTGGCTCCTCCGCAAGTTCGGAGAGCAGCAGTTTCCCGGCATCGGAACGGCCACCGTCTCTTTCACCTCTATCCGCAAACTGGCGGAAGCCGGTTTGAAATCCGAGGACTACGAGGCGCGGGGAACGCTCTTGCTCGGCGTCGGCGGCGGCCGATTCGATGAGCACCCGACCATGGACGAGGGCCGGAAAGCGGGCGACTGCGCTACCACGCTTGTCGCGAAAGAACTCGGCGTCAGCGACGACCTGTCACTTGCCAAGATTCTCCGGTTCGTGCGGGCCGCCGACGTCGAAGGCAACGCGTCGCCATTCGACATCTCCTACGTGGTGAAACTGCTGCACGCGAAACATCCCGATGACCCGCACCGGGTTATTGAATGGGCGCTCGTCGCAATCGAGGCCAAGTACCAGGAGCAGCTACGGTTCTTCACCGTGGTCAAGCCCGAGTTCGACGCCAAGGCCAGGGTTGAGGAGATCGCGGTGGGGCAGAGGCGGTGGCGGATTGTCACTATCGACTCGGACGAAGACGGAATCCACAAGTATGCCCGGTCCGAGTACGGCGCGCGGGCCGCGGTCGTCATCCAGCGCCGGTCCCCGGGAAACGTGGCGGTTTTCGGCAACAAACAGGCCGGTGTGGATCTGCGCGAGGCGGCGAAGCTCATCCGTCTGGCCGAGCGCAAGGCCGCGGGAATCGAGCTCCCGTTCGACGACGAACGGCTGCTCGCCGAAGGCTACGCGCCCGGCGCAGAACAGTGGTTCTACCACCGTCAGGGGCAGATGCTCCTGAACGGCAGTCTCACCCAGGCCGACGTGCCCGCGACCCGGCTCAGCCTTGACCGGATTGCGGAACTGGTGAAGATCGGTATCGACCCGGGGCGGCTCAAGCCGTTGTGCCAGTCAACCGGCCGCTGCGTCGGCGATGTCTGCGACTGGTACCAATGGACGCTATCGCGCTGCGTGAAACTCCGCCGCCCGACCCCGGATGCCGCCTAGGCCGCCGTTCCGCTCCCTGCCGCAGCCTCTGGCATCTGACTCTTCCCTGGCGACGCGTTTCCCTTCATTCGCTCCCAAACTTCAACCCTCCGGGTTCATCCTTCGTCCTTGCGTCTTTCGGCCGGCTTGTGCGCGTCTTGACTACTGCCCACTTTCCCGCTATAACATCCCCGTGCCAGACCGCGCAACGTACGGGCAGGCTACCGGAAGGCTTCGCCCGTTGCTAAAAACAGGGCATCGCTGCCTGGGTGGGAGGACTTTCAGATGAAGCAAGTAGGCGCCCGGAGCTGGGGCTTCAGGACATGACGGAATACCTTGATGGGCTGATATCCTCACTGCCGACGGTCAGGACCCCGTTCGAACTGGGCCGGGCAGCGATGAAGTCCTGCAAATGGGACAATGCAATCCTGCTTTTCAAAGTGGCGACGAAGGAGGCGGCTGGAACCGAGCTCGTCGCGCTCGCGAGCCTGCTCGGGCTGTGCCACGAGCCACCGGGCAGGTGGCAAGAGGCCCAGGATAGTCACGAGGAATCGGTCCGGCTGGCAGAGCAGTTCGCAGACCTGCAGGGGAAGGCCGTGGCCTTTACCAACCTCGGGCGGCTCTGCTATGCCACCGGCGATCCCAGGAAGGCCCTGAAGTACCACGAAGAAGCCCTGGCGCTGGCGGGCGAGCCAGCTAATCCGCACCTGCAGGCTGACAACCTCTGCTGCATCGGGCTTATCTCCCTGGCCGGCGGCGAACCGGACAAGGCCCAGAGGCACTTTGAGCAAGCGTTGAAGACATACCGCGAGATCAAGTTCTGGCAGGGCGAGGCAGCCGCCCTTGGTAACATCGCCCGGGTCTGGCAGGTCAAAGGCGAAACCGACAAGGCCCTCAAGTTCCACAAGCAGGCGCTGGCGATCTACCGCGAGATTGCGTATCAACCGGGCGTCGCAGCAACCGTCGGCAACATCGGGACGGTCCATCTGGACGCGGATAGACCCGACGAGGCTACCAAGTACTTCGAGGATGCGCTGGAGAAAGCACGCGAGGTCGCGAATCTGCAGCTGCAGGCCGACAGCCTCGGCAACATCGGGCTGATCCACCTGGGCCGGCTCGAAACCACCAAGGCCCAGCTGAACTTCGAGCAGGCGCTGACGCTGCACCGCAAGATGGGAAACCAGCCAGGCCTCGCGGCAGCCCTGAACAACGCCGGGCAGCTCTACGCAGCCACGCGTCATCCCGACAAGGCCCTGATGAATTTCGAGCAGGCGCTGGCGATCGGGCGTGCGGTCGCGAATCCACAGCTGCAGGCAACAAACCTCTGCAGCATGGGGATGGTCTACCAGGGCAAGGGCGAAACCAACAAGGCGCTGAAGCACTTTGTGCAGGCCCTGCTCTTGTTCACGACGATCGGCGCACGGTCAAGTGTTGAGCAGACAATCAAGAAACTCCGGCCGCTGGCAGGGCAGATGGGTGGCGAGCGATTCGTGGCCGGATGCGTCGAGGCCGGGATGCCGAAGCCGGAGGCCGAGAAGCTGGCGAGGCAGGTGGTACCGACGGCCCCGGAGAAGCCCGCCGCCGAACGTGAGGCACCGGCGCGGCGTGCCGGGGAAGAAGCCGAGGCCAGGGTCCGCGTTGAAGCGGAACGCAAACTCGCCGAGAACCGTCTGCAGTCGCTGGCCGAGGCCAAGGCTCGCACCGAAGCCGAACGCGGCAGGCGTCAGGAAGAAGAACGCAGGACTGCCGCCCAGCGCGCCAAGGAAGAGGCCAAGGTCCGGGCCGAAGCTGAACGCAAGAAGCGAGAGGAAGAGGCACCCAGGCTCGCCGCTCAGCGCGCCAAAGAAGAGGCGGAAGCGAAGGTGCGGGCTGAGGCGGAACGGAA
The DNA here is from genome assembly GCA_964610135.1 of uncultured bacterium. Taxonomy (GTDB): domain Bacteria; phylum Hydrothermota; class Tepidihabitantia; order Tepidihabitantales; family Tepidihabitantaceae; genus UBA2258. The sequence continues at coordinate 6,158 of CAZSUX010000072.1, forward strand.
GCGGAAAGAGGAAGAACAGCGGATTGCGGCTCAACGGGCGAAGGAGGAAGCCGAAGCCCGAGCTGAAGCCGAGCGGAAACGGAAAGAGGCAGAAGCACGCCGGCTCGCCGAGCAACGCATCCGCGAAGAAGCCGAAGCCAGGGCGCGGGCTGAGGCGGAGATCAAGAGGCTCGGGGAGCAGGAGCACAGGCTTGCCCAGCAGCGCCACAAGGAAGAAGCCAAGGTTAATGCCCGCTTCGAGGGGGAGCGTAGCAAACTCGAGGACGCGGAACGCAAACTCGCTGATAAGCGGGCGCGGTTCGATGCCGAGGTCAAGGCTTTTGCCGATGCAGGACGCAAACGCAAGGAAGAGGAGCACAAGCTCGCGGAAAGGCGGGCGCAACTGCAGGCCGAGGTTAAGGCCTACGCCGAAGCGGAACGGAAGCGGAAAGAGGAAGAACAACGGATTGCCGCTCAACGGGCCAAGGAAGAGGCCGAGGCGCGGGCGCGCGCCGAGGCCGAGCGGAAGCGGAAAGAAGAGGAAGAACGCCGGCGTCGCGAAGAAGAGCAGCGCGTCCGGGAAGAGGCCGAGGCGAAAGCCCGCGCCGAGGAAGAACGCAAGCGGCTCGACGAGGAAGAACGCAAGCTCGCGGAGAGACGCGCCCGCAGGCAGGTCGAGGCCAAGGCCCTCGCCGAAGAGGAACGCAAGCTCGCGGAGCAACTGGCCAAGGAGGAAGCCGAGGCCAAGGCCCTCGCCGAAGAGGAACGCAAGAAACTCGAGGAAACAGAGCGAAGGTTCGCCGAGCGCCGCGCCAAGGAAGAGGCCGAAGCTAAGGCCCGCGCTGAGGCGGAGCGAAAACTCGCCGAACTACGCGCCAAAGAGGAAGCCGAGGCCAAAGCCCGTCTGGAGGCCGAGCGGAAGCTGTCCGTGCTGCGCGCCGAAGAAGAACGTAAACTGGCCGAGCATCGTTCGCAGCTGGAGGCCGCGGCCAAGGCCAGGGCCGAAAAGGAACGCAGGCGGGCCCAGCTGGAGGCCGAGGCCAAAGCCCGCGCCGAAGCCGAGCGCAAAGAAGAAGAGGAAGCGGAACGCAGAATCGCGGAGCGGCGCGCCAAGTTGGAGGCGGAGGCCAAAGCCCGCGCTGAACGGGACCACAAGAAACAGCGCTGATACCGGCGCTGCAATCCGCCCTTCCTGTCCTACAATCCGAAGTCAACGATCTCAGATCTAGAGTGCTTCCACTCCTTGACCCCAGAATCCTCGTTCTGTCGATCTTCCATGCAGCAATCCTAGACCCAGAAGGCCTCGTCCCTCGACCCCTCTTGCTTCACTCCTGAATTGTTCGTCGTCCACGCGGGTTCCCTCCGCCAATCGACCGTCTGTGATCTTGAACGAGAGACCGGGACGGCCCGGAAACGGATAGCGTGGGGCTGTTGAGAAACCCCACTTTGGGGCCAGGTCGAAGCCTGACGCGGAAACGGCCGTCCGCAACTGCCGCAGTAGCGTCACTTGCGCTGGCGACTTTCTGTCCGTTTGGCCAACGAGGAGCCAATAGACACTTTTTCAACAGCCCCAGCGTCCCTATTATCCTATTATCTCAATTGTCTATTACTATCTACGGGCAAGCCACGCGGGGGTCTAGATCTTGGATTGACAGAAGAAGGGCTCTTGGGGTCAAGGGGTCAAATGGCGGGCGGTCAACGGGCGCGGTCTGTCTCCGAGCGCCCGCAGCAGCGCGTCAACCAGCGGGCCGAGAACCGGTAGAGCCGGGCTTCACACCGGGCGCAGGCCGCCGCCGCCGGCACTGCGATCCGGAGCGAAGTACGTCACCGAAGCACACGTGACGATCTCGGCACATCTCGGCGCCGTAGGCGATGGCGGCACGGATGTCGAGTTCCTCAATGGTTGGGTAGTCCTTGAGAATCTCCGGAATGCTCTTGCCGCTGGCAAGCTTGTCCAGAATCGTAGACACCCAGACGCGATGGCCCCGGATGCGGGGTTTGCCGAAGAAGACGTCGGGGTCGACGGCGATGCGTTCAAGCAGCGGGTTCATACTTGCTTCCTCGGTATCACTGTAGCCAGCCGCACTGACGAAGTCAAGCCAAGGCTATGCGGCAGCACTGCCGGGTTGGTCTACCTCCCCCACATTCAGATGGCATATTGATAGAGGAATGGGTTCAGGGGTCAAGGAATCGAGGAGCCGAGCGAGAAGCCGGGGATGAGGGTTGAAGGCGGAGAGAAAGAGGCGGGAAGGGCGAGGAGGGATGGAGCACCGGACAGACGGAAGATAGCAGTCAGACGCCATCTATCGGTTGCGACATTGTTGAGGCGATTGCCGGAGGTCCCGGCTCGGGCCTACAGAGCGTTGGCTGGGATTTCGTCGAGGCGGAAGACGGGGCCGTCTTTGCAGACGAGCTTGGAGCCGAGGTTGCAGCGGCCGCACTGGCCGATGCCGCATTGCATCTTCGCCTCGAGCGTGGTGTAGATACTCTCTTCGGGCCAGCCCAGTTCCTTGAGCCCCACCGCGGTCAGCTTGATCATGATGGGCGGGCCGCAGACGACGGCGATGCGGTTGTCGGGCTTGAGCCCGAGGTCTTTGGCCAC
>CAZSUX010000072.1:8838-11402 GCA_964610135.1 uncultured bacterium
ATCGGGCAGATGAGCACGCAGCGGCCGCAGCCGGTGCAGGAGCTCATGCCGTGCTTGTGGAAGCTGTAGGCAAACTTGTCGAGGGTGCGGTTGCGCAGGCGCGACGCATTGGTGCGGCGCGGGTTGTGCCCGCTCGTCTCGCGCGAATAGGATAGAAACTGGCAGGAGTCCCAGGCCGTCACCCGCTCGCCTTCGTCGCCGAACTTCTCGTCGGCCACCAGGTAGCAGGTGCAGGTCGGGCAGGCAAAGGTGCAGGCGCCACAGGTGAGGCAGATGTCCGATGCTTCGAGCCAGAAGTCGTCGTCGTACAGCTCCATCAGCTCGCCCGGCGCGGGCACGAGGTGCCGGCCTTTGGGCCATTCCTTCGCCTCCGGTTTGGCATCGGTGGCCACGAGCAGCGGCGAGGTAAGGATCTTCTCGCCTTTGTCGGTCAGCGCCCGGAAGAGGAAACCGTCCCCGGCTTCGGCGAAGACCGCGTCCATGCCCTCGGTTTCGTCGGGCGAGAGGTTGCGGTCGGTGCAATGGCAGGTCGGCTTCATTTCCGAACAGCGCATGCCGATGATGGTCGTGCGGCTGCGCTCGGCTTCGTACAGCCGGTCCGGGTGGTCGGTGGAGAGAAAGACCCGGTCCATGTAGCGCACGCCGGCGACGTCGCAGGGGTGCATGCCCATAACGATACGCGGGGCGGAGGGCGGTTCCACCGGTTCTACCGACCACTTCGCCCTGGGGTTGAACCGGGCAATCGGCCGGCGCCGGGGAAAGAAAAGCGACTTGGCCGAGACTTCGACGATGCTTGCCGGGAAGGTGGTGTCCGTCCCCTTTTCGTAGCGGTCGAAGTCCCAGCGGGTTCCCTTGCGGCGCGGGACCCAGAGTTCGGACCCGGCCGCGAGCTCGTCGAGGAAGGCACCGAGGCTCTCTCGCTGCAACAGCTTCCAGCCTGCGCTCACAGGTGCTCCTCCATCACTGCGTCCGGGTCATCTTTGGCCAGGGTGACCAGCGGCGGTAGTTCGTCCGGCTTGGTGCCCGGGCGCACGCCGAACTGCTCGCGCACCAGCTTTTCTACCGCGATGTTGAGCAGCCGGATGGGAATTCCCTCCGGGCAGGCGCGCGTGCACTCGCCGCAGTCCGAGCAGCGGCCGGCCAGGTGGTAGGCGCGCACCAGGTGCCACATGGCGTTGGCCGACAGCTTGCGCGAGGGCTCAATCCATCTCGGCTCAGGCTGGTCGGCGATGCAGAGTTCGCAGTAGCAGAGCGGACAGACCTGGCGACAGGCGTAGCAGCGCCGGCACTTGGCGAATTGCTCGGAGAAGAACTGCCAGCGTTCGTCGGGCGTCATCTTCTCGATGCGTTCGAGTTGCTTGAACTCGGCGTCGTCCTTTGCCTTGCGCGTACCGAATTCGTAGTCGGCCATGGGCGAGGTCGAGGTCGGGCAGTCGTCGCACTTCTGCGCGCGCGCGCCGTTCACCTTCACTCCTTCGCAGGCCGGGGCGAGGGCAACGATGCTGTTCTTGCTGATACGGTGCTCGATGAGGAGCGTGGTGAGGGAGCGGCCGTCGCAGCCCTTGAGCACTACGCCGACGCGGTTGTAGCGGGCCGTGAGCGTCGGCAGGTAGTTGGCCAGGTTGTGGACGCACCGTTCGTCGAAGACGATCTCGGACACTTCGTCGCCCTTCTTGAAGAGTGTCGGCCGGACGTCGTTGATGGCCGGGTCCACTTTCCAGGCGAGGATGGCGTCGACCTCGCCCTGGTCGAGGAGTTCACGGGCCTTCTGTTGCAGTTCCGTCATTTTGCCAGCGCTTCCCGGGCCAGGGTTTTGGGCCGGCCCGCGAACTGCTTCAGGCTCTCGGCGAAGGTGGTGCAGACCTCCGCGAACTTGCGGCCTTCGGCGGCCGATACCCAGGTGAAGCGCATCCGGTCCGGGTGCACGCCCACGGTCTCGAGCAGCCGCCGCGCCACCGCCAGCTTGCGCCGGGCGTGGTAGTTGCCGGTGCCGTAGTGGCAGTCGCCCGGGTGGCAGCCGGCGACGAGCACGCCGTCGTAGCCTTCGACGAACGCCTTGAAAATCATCACCGGGTCGACGCGGCCCGAGCAGGGGACCTGGACAATGCGGACGTTGGGCGGATAAGAAAACCGGCTGGTCCCGGCCAGGTCCGCGCCGGCGTAGCTGCACCAGCGGCAGAGGAACGCGAGTATCTTCGGGTCCCGGGCCATCTCCGGAGCGCTCATCGCATCATCTCCTCGAAGACCTCGTCGTCCGAGAACTGGGCGAGAGTCACCGCCTTGTTCTTACACGCTGCGGCGCACGCCCCGCATCCCTGGCACTTGCCGGCGACGACGAAGGCAACCTGCCGGCCCGCGACCTGCTTTTCTTCGATGGCCGAGTAGTGACAGACGTAGGCGCAGGTGAGGCAGCCGGTACAGGCGCTGGCATCCACCTGCGCCACCTGCGGCGACTTGCGCAGGGTCTCATTGGCAAAGAGCGCCAGGACCTTGGCCGCGGCCGCGCTGCCCTGCTGGACGCTGGCGGGAATGTCCTTCGGCCCCTGGCACGCGCCGGCAAGGAA
>CAZSUX010000073.1:0-11266 GCA_964610135.1 uncultured bacterium
GCGTGACCTAGTCGCGTCCCGCGCGGGCGCGTGGATTGAAACGTCGCGCTGAAGCCGTTAGTTTCTGCACCTGACTGTCGCGTCCCGCGCGGGCGCGTGGATTGAGGAACTAGGGACAGTCACCTATTACGGGGCGATGTCAAGGCACCAGCGGGCAAAGCCCGCCAATTCAAAATGCAGAATGCAAACATCAAACTGCAAAATGGCGGACCAGGCGGTGAAGACGCCAGGGTCGGACGGCATTTCAGATTACAGATTGACGCGACCGGTGGCCGCGAGTGACCAGTTACCAGGTTCCAGTTTCCAGTTGAGAAAACGGGTTGACGATGAGCGATAAGCGCGGAATGATGAGTGCCGGGCGCGGGATGCAGGGCGGGTCGAGACGATGATGACAGCCGATGGCTTGCAGTTTGTTGCGCCTGACCGGTAGTTCGATTATGCTGTACGCATGGATGCAGACCGTGATGTCTGCGGTGGCCGAGATGGAACGCGCTGGTTTCCGGGCGGACCGCCACCGGGCCGCGTTCAAACCTGAGAGGAGTTGAGAATGGACAACCGTGTGAACCGAATCACCGCCGAGATTGCGGCGGTAGTCGAGAGGAATCTGCGTCGGGAACTGCTCCGCGAGCGTGAGGCGATGCTTCGGAGCGAGTTGGAAGCAGTTCGGGCCGAACTCGGCCGGATTGGCGCTGGACAGCCGACTTACCGGGCGGCGAGGAAGCCGGTCCTCAAGAGTCAGCCGCAGCCGAAGCTGCCGGCGAGTTCCCGGCCGATGCGCGGCGCCAGTGCGCGCGCCCTGATTATCCGAACCTTGAAGCACTCGGGGCGCCCCATGACAATCAAGGAACTGACGAAGGCGATCCTCCGGAGGGGCTGGAAGAGTGCACGCAAGTACCCGGTCAAGACGGTCGACGCCACGCTGCGTACTCACCCGCAGGACTTCCGCCGAACCGCACCCAGTACGTTTGAACTGAATCGGTAAGACCCGGTCGGTCAGACAGGCCGGCCGACAAGGCGCGGCATGACGATGTCATTCAAGATTCCAGATCTTGGATTGCAGATTGGCGGAAGGGCTCGGCCTCGGATGGCGAACTTGGTTGAGACGATGATGACAGCCGACAGCTTGCGGCTAACAGCTTACGGCCCGGACGAGGGAGAGATTCGGACTGTGGAGGCTAGGGGCCGTGTCTGACCGGGCAATGGCGGCACAGACGGCGCTCTTGAAGCGGCGGTATCGGCCGGCGTGGGGCGCGTTGGAGGATGCCGTTGTCATGCGTTTCGTGCGGGATTTTGTGAGCGGGCGGTACCGCTCGGTGGCGGAGGCGGCCAAGGTGTGCCGGAAGCGGCTGGACCGGCTGCATGCCCGTCATCCGGAGAAGCCGTGGGGCACCTTCCCGCGCACGTGGAAGGCGTGCGGGCAGCGTATCGGCCAGTTGCGGCGGGCGGCCGGCGATTCATGGGTAAGTACGGATTTCCTGCCTCGCGAGGAGGCAGCCATCAGCCGCTGCGTGCGGGCGGTGATGGACGGTCGCTACCGCCACATCAAGCAGGCGGCGCAGGATTGCTGGCGCGAGTTGAAGCGGCAGGCCGACGCGGTGCGCCTGAGGGAGTTCGGGCTGACCGGGACGCCCGCGCCGCGCTCGCTGAAGGCGATTGAGAGCCAGTTGGAGATGAGAACGATTGCGCTGGGCCGCCCGCTGACCGCGCGGCGGTGGTCTGCGGCCGAGGTGAGAATCGCGGATAAGTGGATGCGGCGGTACGTGTCGGCGCGGTGGCACGGTGCAGGGCCTTCGCAGCCGGAGGCGATGGACGCGATGCGCCGCGAGCTGGAAGGTAATGGGTACGCGCCGCGGCCGGAGGAAGGGTACCGGGGCATGTTCGAGAAGCGGCTGCAGAAAACGGCAGTAGGGCGGTCGCGGCCCGGCCGGGAGTGGACCGACGCCGAGATGGTGCTCGCCCGGCGTTGGGCGCGGCGATGTCTGGCTGCGCGGCAGGCGGGACGCGAGTTCTTCATCACCGAGGCGGCGCGTCGGCTGCAAGCCGAGCTGGCGCGCATGGGCATCCGGCGGACCGACCGCGGTTGCGAGGGGATGATCGAGCGGCTGGTCAGGCCCAAACCCGGCCAGCGCTGGCCGCTTCTGTGAAACCGGTCGAAACGATGCCGAAGCTGCACTGGTGGCGTCTCTCCTGCCATCAGTGCAATCTGTGAACCGTTAGCCGTGAACGGCTGGCTGTCGACCATCCAGGCCCGCCGCCTTGACATCCATATCATCGAGCCTAGAATCCCGCCATGGCTGAGTCGAGTACCGGATTGACGGGGCTGGAACCACAAGTCGTGTGCCTGAATCCGGTGCGGCTTTGATGTCGAGCAACACATGCCGATGGGAGGAAACAATGGATGAAGAAACCAAGAAGACCGAGCGAACTTGGACCGAGGAGATCGAGGTCGCCGGGGCCGAGCTGGTCGTACGCATTGAGGAGTTGGTCAAGGCCGGCAATGTCCGGCGGGTAATTCTGAGGACCCCGGACGACAAACTGCTGCTGGAGATACCGCTCACGGCCGGCGCGGTCGCCGGCGGGGTTGTCGTGATGGTCGCGCCGGTCCTGGCAGCGCTCGGAGCAATGGCCGCGCTGCTGGCCAAGGTGAAGATCCAGGTCGTCCGTACCGACAAACCCGAGCCTTAAGCTGATTCGGACGGGACTGAGGGACACGAAACCTGCCCGTGCCGGGTCGACGCGCGGGCGACTTCCCTGCTGTCAGCAAAGGCATCCTGGATCGTAGATCTCGGATTCCAGATCAGCCGCGCCCCCGAGCACGAGTTGTCAGTTCCCAAATGGCAGTTGGCAGTGGCCGACCCGCACTTCTGACTTCCGACTTGGCCTCCACGGCCCCTGTCGGACGGTGCGTGTTTGCGCAGTTCCACGTACCGGTATCCCGCGGGACCAATGGCGCTTGACAAGGAGGGGGCTCGCGGTATTCTCTCTCGTCCGGGGTTTGCCCCGGAGTAGTGTAACGCAAAACAGGAGCAACGTATGAAGAATCGCTGTGCTGGACTGGCAGTCGTCGTGCTGTCGCTTGTCGTCTTCGGCATCGGCAACGCTCAGATTGCCTTCAACGGAGTGGTTGACCCGAATACCTACAACGTCATTGTGGATTCGGCAACCGTGTTCATTTCGCCAACTGTCACTACTTACCCCACGCCGGGCTGGCAAGCGACTGGAACGACCCATGACACCTTCCCATTTCCCACCCTCACCAGCTGGCCCGATTCGGTTAAGCTGATCGGGTCTGTAAACGTCATGCCCAATGTCTCCATGTTCCCCTCCCCGGTGCCCAATGTGTTCTACCGGTTCAACTTTGGCAGCCCGGTTGCGCCCAGGGCGCTGTTCTTCGAGGGGCCGGTGAACGTCGCAGAGCCCAGGACCGCGATCGGGCCCCTGCAGCGCCTGAATGTCAGCCCCAGCGTGGTAACGGGGCAGATGACGGTCAGACTGCAACCCGCGGGACCGGGCAGACCGGTGGTCGAAATACACGACGCGGTCGGCAACGTGGTTCGCTCACTTGGCTGCACGGCCGGGGCCAACGGCATCGCCACGGCAACGTGGAATCGTGAAGACGGGCTCGGACGGCTCGTACCGGAAGGTGTCTACTTCTGCCGCTACGCCGCTTCTGGAGTCGTAGCCGTCAGGAAGGTCCTCGTAACGCACTAGCCCTTTCCGCCAGATTGAAGCCGTCCGCGGTTCGCTCGCGGGCGGCTTCGCTTTGGCCGCGGGGACGCCGCGGCTCGACGTCTGCCAGCAGTTGACACCCCCGGTGACCGCCCTATACTAGCTCCTGAGGAATCTCGAATATGCGAATAATGCTGATTGTCTTCCTGGTTGCCGCGGCGGGCCCGGCGCCGGCAGCCGATGCTCCCGAGGCGTGGCTCATCCCGTTCGCCGCAGCCTACCAGCCGCCGGTAGCGAGCTTCAACTCGGCCTTCACCAGATACGGCATGCCCGCAGCACGCAGCCGTCACTTCGGCTGGGGACTGGAACTCCGCTCGCTCACCGGCTCATTCCTGGTCGGTCCGCTCTTCTTCAAGACTTGGGATGACGTGGAGAACGACTCATTCCGCCTCCGCACCGATGCGACCGGAATCTTCGGCGAGATGGGCCTGAAACTGGCACCGGTCAGCTTTTTGACCATTGTCCCGATGCTGGGGCTCGGCGGCCTGAGCCAGTCGTTCGGGCTACGCGAGAAGACCGGCGACATCGGGTTCGACACGCTGTTTGGAGACGTGCCCGAGAACGTATCGCTTTCATCGGGCATGAGACTCGCCGGCATGGCCGCGCTGGAGCTCGGACTCGTCGTCAACAGCCAGTCCGGCCGGGTCGGAATCGCCTTGCGCGGCGGCTATCTCTATTCACCGTTCACGCCGACCTGGCGCCTTGCCAGCGGCGCCGTAGTCAGCGATGCGCCAAGTGATAAACTCGGCGGTCTGTTCTTCTCCGCCGGCCTGCTTTTCATGCCCCAGGCGGAGACCGCCAGCGGTCCAAACTGAGGAGGCTTCTGTGAGAAACCAACTGCGTCGGTTCCTTCCCGTTACTCTGTTGGCCGTTGCCTGCTTGTATACCTACAAGCTGGAAGTTCCCGAGACTCATACCTACGCTGCCGCCGGCATCAGCCGGCTCAGAGCCACGACCCGGAATGGCGCCATCAGCGTGACCGCTTCGCAAGACTCGGTCATCATCGACAGCGTGGTGAAGCATGCCTACGGCCGGGACAAGGCGGACGCCGAACAGGCGCTCGCAAACGTAGTGTACAGCGACACGATTGTCGGGGACGAACTGAGAGTGGAGGCGGAGATGCCGAGCGGCAGTCGACCGTACGGCGCCAGTTTCTTCGTGACCGCCCCGAACAGCCTGGACCTGTCTCTGACAACCACCAATGGCGACGTTGCCGTCACCGGCATGGTCGGCAGCATCAGCGCCAGCACGACCAATGGCGACATCGAGTTGAGCGGCACCGATGGAACTGCCAGCGTGTCGACGACCAATGGCAGGCTGAATGCGAAAGTTCACAGCGGCCCGCTGTATGGCGGGACGACCAACGGCGCAGTTGACTGCGACCTCGCCGCCCTTGGCGCCGCCGAGAATGTCGGGCTTGCGACCACGAATGGCGCGGTAACGCTCTTGCTGCCCGACGATGTCTCGGCTGTGATTGACATCACCAACACGAACGGACTCATAACCATCTATGACTTCACGGTGATCTACGAGTCACAGACCGAACATCACCTGCGCGGGCGCATCGGTTCCGGCGCGTCGAGCATCACCGTCACAACCACCAACGGAGACGTCACCGTCCGACGGCGTTCCTAGCATGAAGAGCGAATCCCGGGCCCATGGCCGAGAGTCAAAGGAATATATAGAAAGTTGCATAGGCACGGCTGGGGCCGAGCGGTTTGCGCTTGTCTTTAAGGCGCTGGGCCATCCAATGCGGTTGCAGATAGTCACCGGACTGCTCAACCAGGAGTGCAACGTAAAGCACATGACCGAATGTCTTGGTGTGGCCCAGGCGACGGTTTCGCAGCAACTGGCTGTGCTCAGGGCAGCCGGTGTCGTAACGCACGAAAGAAGAGGCAATCAAGTATGCTACCGGGTGACAAAGCCCTGGCTCCGCCAGATCGTCCGCCTTGTCGCCAGGGAACAGCAGGAGGAATAGACGAATGGCTGAAGTGAAGCACGTCAACGATAATACCTTTGAAACCGAAGTGCTGAAGTCGGCGCTACCGGTACTGGTGGATTTCGGGGCACCGTGGTGCGGCCCGTGCAAAATGATCGGGCCGGTTGTTGAAAGCCTGGCCGGCCGGTACGAAGGCAAACTCACAGTCTGCACGGTCAACACCGACGAGAGTCCCTCAACGCCCGGCAAGTACGACATTCACGGCATCCCGACCCTCATCATTTTCAAGGACGGCAAGGAGGTCGAGCGGCACGTCGGCTATGCCGCGGAGAACGTCCTGTCGGCCAAGATCGACAACCACTTGAGCTAGCAGCGACTGGTATCTTTCCAGGAACCCGGCTTCGGCCGGGTTCTTGCTTGTGGAACACGACGTATGGGGCGAATTGGCCCCATGGCCGCGTTTGACTGGCGGCTCGCCGGGGATAGGCTAACCGGTGGCATTCAAGCCGCTCTCTACGTCGGCGGTTCGCCGGCTGGCTGAAATCTGCGCGCCCGAACGGGTGGTCACTGACCCGGCGCTCTTGACCGACTACGGGCACGACGAGAGCAGCGAACCGGAGCGTCTGCCCGAGGCTCTGGTCAAGGTGCGGTCGACCGGGGAAACTGCGGCAGTGGTCCGCCTGGCCCGAGAGGAACTGGTGCCGCTGACGCCGCGCGGGCTCGGGACCGGCCTCGCCGGTGGTTCGATTCCCACCCAGGGCGGCATCCTGGTTTCCACCGAACTGATGGACCAGGTACTCGAAGTCGACACCGGTAACCTGATGGTCCGCACCCAGCCCGGAGTCCGCACCGCCAGGCTCCAGCAGGCGTGCGCCGAACCCGGCCTCTACTACCCGGTCGACCCGGCCTCGCTCGACGACTGCTCAATCGGCGGCAACGTGGCGACCAATGCCGGCGGCGCGCGCGCTTACAAGTACGGCGTCACCGGCGACTACATACGCGGCATCGAAGCGGTCCTCGCCGATGGCTCAGTCATACACTACGGGGGCAAGCTCCACAAGAACGTGACCGGCTACGACCTGAACAAGCTCCTCGTCGGTTCCGAAGGCACCCTGGGCATCATCACCGAGATGACGTTCAAGCTCGTACCAAGGCCCAGACACCAGGTCGACGTGCTGGTGCCGTTCGACCGTCTCGAACAGGGCGTGGAACTCTGCCTGCGCGTCATCCGCGACAGCCGGCTGATGCCGGCAGTGGTCGAATTCATCGAGCGGGGAGGGATTGCCGCCTGCAACCAGGTCCTCGGCACCTGCCTGCCCTTTGCCGACGCCGCGGTCCAGGTGCTCATCGAGCTCGAGGGCAACGACCGGCAGCAGGTCCTGGCTGAGTGCGTCCTGCTCGGCGAGACCGCGATGGAACTGGGCGCGCGCGAGCCGCTGGTGGCCGACAACGCCACCGACCAGGAACGGCTCTGGACCGCCCGCCGCTCGCTCGCCAAGACCCTGAAGCAGGTCTACCCGCAAGTCACGGCCGAGGACGTCGTGGTACCGCTCTCCGAACTGCCTGCGACCGTCGAACTGGTCGCCGGGCTGCAGCAGAAGTACGGCATTCCGATCGTCCCTTTCGGCCACATCGGTGACGGCAACATCCACGTCGATATCTGCCGCACCATCACCGACGACACCAAGTGGCAGCGCGTCCGGTCAGCAGTGGTTGATGAACTGGTTGACTTCGTGCTCGCGCGGGGCGGGCAGATTACGGCCGAGCACGGAGTCGGCTCGGCCAAGCGCCACCTGATGAAAAGGGCGCTCGGCCCGGCCGAGCTTGCGGTAATGCGTCGCCTGAAGCAGGCGCTCGACCCCGAGCGTATCCTAAATCCGGGGAAAGTCCTGCCGGACGACTAGCGGGCCGAACCGGCCGACCCGGCTACCTTCGCAATCTTGCCGAGCTTCTTGAAACCGCGACCCTGCACCACGACGACGTAAAGGCCGTCAGCCAGTTCCCGCTGCGCTTCGTTCTTCCCGTCCCAGTCCAGCACTTGCCCGGTGACGCCTCTGAACCTCCGCACGAGCGTACCGGAAAGCGTGTAGATGAGCACATCCGGCGTCTCCCCGGCGGGAAAGTCCAGCACTAGTTCGCACTCTCCCGAAAACGGCGCGGGGCGCGTGTACGGCTCAGCCCAGGTCTTGACCTCGACCTTGTCGAACTGGCTCGCCATCGAGACGTTGCCGAATGAGTCGGTCGCGGTCACGAAGTAGTAGTAGCCGGTGGTGTCGTGCGGCACGCCGAACACCGCGGCAGTGGTGTCCGGGATGTCGGCCGCCACCGTGCGCATGGCCGCGAATGAATAGACCTTGATGTCGTCGATGAACACGCCCTGGCGGTTTGTGTATTCGCCGGTGACGTAGCGGAACCTGAGGTAGAGGCTCTCGGCAGCAGGCAGCAGGTAGCGCCGCTCGTGCCACAACTGGTTGTCGCCATAGAGCGAATCGAGCACCTGCCAGGTGCCCCGGTTCGGCGACCATTCCACGTAGCAGACGTCGCGGGTGAACCCGGCGAGCGAATGCCATTCTTCCTGCGTGGCATACCAGGCGTAGAACGAGAGTAACCCGCCATCGGGCAGGTTCAGGGCTTTGGCGCTTTCGATGAAGTTTGCCAAGTTCGAGGCCGAGTCAGAGAAAAACGATGTCTGCCCGGAGTGGGCTTGCTGCGTGCTTGTGATCCACCCCAGGTTGATCCAGTTCGAGAAGTCACCTCCGTTGTCGCTGAAGGTCTCCTCCGGCCGGGTTGCCTCGTAGAGATCGTACCGTACCGGAGCGAGGTCGAAACAGGAAATCCACCAGAACCTGGCGTCGCTGCGGTTCCCCTGCCTCACCTGCGTAATCGCGGGCTGGTCCGGCTTCAGATCATCACTGTCGAAGTAGCGGTTCAAGAACTGCGGCCAGCCCGACTCCCGGGCGAAGTCGAGAGTCAGGTAGGATGCAACCGAGGCCTTCAGGGCGAGGTAGTTGTCCGGAAACCAGATCGCGATGCCGGCCGCGCTCTCGAGCCCTGCGCTTCGCTGGTTGGCGACGACTGCGGAGCGGAGCGAGGCGAGGAGTGAGTCGGAGGCTTTGCCCGAGAGCAATTCAAGGAAGTTGAGGAAGTCGACGTGGAAGGAGTAGCCCGGCATCGTCTGTACCGCAGCGCGGGCCGCGCGCACGTCCGGGCTTGCCGGGTCGATGCTGTCGCGAAAGGTCGCCGCCATCAGTTCCAGCGCCGAAGCCAGCGTCGACATCTCAAGTGCGGATAGCGCGACCTGCTGCCCGGGGTACTCCTCGACGTAGTCGGAGCAAATGCCGGGAAGCAGTTCGGCCGGCGTGCGGGTGGGACGGCCTGTCAGCCGGCCGAGGAACTCGTCATAGGGCAGGCCATCGTTCGGGACTATGGCCTCGGATGCAAGCATGTAGTCGCAGGCGTCGCGGACTTCGGCCGCGACTTCAACCATGCCCATCAGGCAGGCATCGAAGGCGAGGATTCTCACCCGCTTGCCCAGGGCCTGTTTCACTCCGGCCATGGCCTGCGCGAGTTCTCCGCCCGCGACACCCATCTCGTGGGCGTGCGAATCGTCGATGAAGATAGCACTGGCCCGGTAGCCCGGGTACCAACCGTTGCCGTGGTCCCAGAGAACCAGCACGTAGTTCTTCGCCGGGTAGCGACTACGCAGGAATTCGGCAAAGCCGGCGAGGGTGGCCGGGTCGGCCATGTCGACTTCACCGAGGTCGGCAAGCGTGTCGACGCCGTCCTTCCTGATGAAGTAGCGGTAGCAGTCGGGCCGCGGGTCGCGGGCCGAGCGGTCGACCTGGACCACGATGTTCACTTCCTCCGTGGACCCAACCTGCTTCATTTCGGCGATGTCGACGTCGGCGACGTCGTTCATCCCGTTGTCCGCGCACATGTACACGCCCACGGTCCACTGTGCCGCAGATGCTGAAACGAACGGGGCGGATAGGAGAATCACCACAAAGGCATAGAGACACCAAGATTTCGAATTCGGGGGCTTCTTTGTATCTTTGTGTCTTAGTGGTTGGAATCCGGGCGTGCCCGTTCCCTGAGGCACGAAAGCCGGCAGGGGCACGGTTCTCCGTGCCCCTGCAACGTTGCGTGTAGTCGTCAGCCTAGAACCCAACCGTCAACTGCAGCCGGTGGGTCGGTCTCAGGTACTTGAGGTAACGGAAGGTGTAGTCGAGGCCGAGGCTCAATCCCTGGGCGGGCTTGGCGCGGGCGCCGAGACCGGCCGAGAGCCCGGTCAACCAGCCGATTTCCTCCTGGTAGGAGTTGTCGGCGTTGAGTATGTAGCCGCCACGCAGGAAGAAGACGTTGGCGAGCCCGTACTCAAGCCCGACGTTCACCGTCTCGTTGATATCCGAGGGGTGGGTGACGTCGATTGCGGCGGTGAGGCGGGAATCCTTGGCCAGATCCCGGGGCTCGACGATGTCGTAGGCGATGCCGAAGCGGAAGGACGTGGGCAGCCCCACCGGCGTGGTGCTGTAGGAACCCTGGATCTGACTCGGGCCTGAGTCTGTCCAGCCGAAGCTGTAGTCGAGCTCCCGACCGCTGAAGCTGAGTTGGGTGCCGTAGTTGGTAACCGCGGCGCCGATGCGGAGGGACTTGAAGCCGGTGTTGTACAAGAGGCCGAGGTCGAACCCGACCGCCGATGCGGACATGTCCCAGACAGTCTGATTGACGACCTTGGCCGTGAAACCGAAAGAGAGCTTGTCGGTGATGATCCGGGCGTAGCTGGCCGCGAAGGCCATGTCCGACGCGCCGAAGAAGAGGCCGGTGCCTTCGTCCTCACGGGTCACGGTATTGGGGTTGTCGATCGTGGTCTGTTCGATGTCGCCCATCGTCAGGGCAGTAACGGTGAATGCGACTGTGCCGAAGTTGGTCATCGGCAGGACGATGGCAAGGTTCTCGTGGTTGACGTCGGCGATCCAGTCAACGTGGTTGAGTGCGACCTGGCGGCCGACCTGGGCCAGCCCGGCCGGGTTGAAGTAACTGGCCGATGCGTCGTCGGCGATGGCGACGAAGGCGTCGCCCATTGCCGTTGACCGGCCGACCCCGATCTTGAGGAACGCTGCTCCGGTGGTGCCGACCTTGGAGAACGCGGCCTGGGCCGGAGAGACGAACGCCACGGATGCCAGGATCGCCAGGGCCAGAAGAATCGTGATTCTGTGTTTCATGGCTGCCTCCCCTAGTAAATCAAGGCCAGTTTGCCGACCGCCTCGCCCACCGGCGACTCGACGTGGTAGATATACACCCCCGACGCTACGAGCTGGCCGGAGATCGCCGTGCGGGTGCTGCCCGGGGACTCGTTGGTGAAGTCCCAGGTTTCGGTGCCGCCTTGGTCGAGCGGCAGGGCCCTCGTATCTGTGTGTCTTATCACCTTGACCAGGTCGCCGGCCAGGGTGTAGATGCGGATGGTGCATTCATTGGGCAGGTGGGTGAACCTGACGTAGCGCTGTTCCGAGGACTTCTCCCAGGCGTTGAAGACGATGTAGGGGTTGGGTACGACCTTGACGTTGAGCTTCACGTTCGTGTCGGTCTGGGCCACGCCCG
>CAZSUX010000074.1:0-11231 GCA_964610135.1 uncultured bacterium
CGTGTTCTTCCGCGTGTGGACCCATTCGCGGAAACCATCCGGGTCCGGCGGCTGGAACAGCTCGCCCGTGCCCGACTCGATGACGTTCATTGGCGCGACCTCCGGCGGTTGAGTTGAGTCGATTGACAGTGCAAACTATTGCATCTTAGGGGCGAGAGCGTGAAAGTCAACAACGGCCGAGGGAATACCAAGCAGTGCGGGCGGGCTCGCGCCCGCCCGCTTGAGAACTGGCGAGTACTACCAGCGCGGGCGGTTGTAGTCTTTCTTCTCGTCCCGGCCACCGCGGCGCGGTCCGCCGCGTCCCGGTCCGCCGAACCCGCCGCGCGGACCGCCTTCGCTCCGCTCGCGGGCTTCGTTGACGGTCAGGGCCCGGCCGTCGAGCTGGTACTGGTTGAGGGCCGCGATTGCCGCGCCCGCCGCCGCGTCATCACTCATCTCTACGAACGCGAACCCGCGCGAGCGGTTCGTGAACTTGTCGGTGATGATGTTGACGGACGAGACTTCACCGTGCGCGCTGAACAGGCCGCGCAGCTGGTCATCGGTAGCGCTGAAGGGCAGGTTGCCCACGAATATGCGCTTTGCCATTTCGTTCCTCCGGTCGTTTCTTGCTTGGGATTCGGTACGGGACCAGCCTGCGGACTGCTCAGGCGTATACACACGTGGACCTCGCGCACGCTTCTCAAGCGGCTTCGGGACCTTGGTTTTAGTCTGTCGCCGGGCACAGGTCCCACGTGTCCGGCTGACGATATTAACAACGGGCCGAGAGATGTCAAATGGGGGAGATGAGAAGGGATGGAGGGATCGAGGGATCAAGGGATCGAGTGTCGGGTTCTTTGTCGCCTTGTCCCTTCATCCCTCTGTCCCTTTACGTGCGTGGCCGAGGGCACCGACCATGTCGATTGCGTCGGCCGGACAGACCTTCCGGCATTCGCCGCACCCGATGCACTTGTCGGCCACGACTCGGTGCTGTTTGTCGGCCTCGCCCTCGATTGCCTTGAACGGGCAGGCTTTGACGCAGGCCTGGCAGCCCGTGCACCGGGGGGTGATGACGGCTTTGGGTCGGCCCGGGGCGCGGTCGATGAAGGACCTGGTCGGGCACTTGTGGACGCAGATTCCGCAGTCGATGCACTTCGCGAAGTCCATGACCGGCAGATTGTTGACTATGGTCAGGGCCTGGGCCGGACAGACTTTGACGCACAGGTTGCAGGCGGTGCACCCGACCTTGCAGACTTCCTTGACCGCCTTGCCTTTGTCATGGGACACGCAAGCGAGGACTACGAGCTTGCTGCGGGGGACGAGCAGCAGGGTCCCTTTGGGGCAACCCCGCACGCAGTTGCCGCAGCCGGTGCATTTCTTCTCGTCAATGACCGGCAGTCCGTTCCTGCCCATCGTGATGGCGCCGAACGGGCAGACCTTGGCGCAGTGGCCGAGACCGACGCAGCCGTAGACGCAGGCTTTGGGCCCGCCGAGCAGCAGGGCGGCGTGGCGGCAGTCGGCAGCGCCCTTGTACTGGAACCTGGCCGGGGCCACGTCCTTGCCGCCGCGGCAGATGAGCATCGCGACCATGGGTTCGACCGCTCCGGCTTCCTGCCCCATGATCTCGCCGATGCTGCGGGCGACGCCGGCGCCGCCGACCGAGCACTTGTTGAGGGCGGCTGAACCGGATGCAACCGCGGCCGCGTACCCGTCGCAGCCGGGGAACCCACAGGCCCCGCAGTTGGCCCCGGGCAGTACCGCCCGAACCGCGGCTTCGCGTTCGTCGACCTTGACGGCGAGCCTGACCGAAGCGATGGCAAGCACGATTCCGATGATGAGCCCAAGCCCGCCCAGCCCCGCGACCGATAGCAGGACCAGCGTCCAGTCCATCGTTTAGAGGGAAATGCCGAACAGGGAGGAGAACCCGAGGAACGCAAGCGATACCAGCGACGCGCCGACGAACGCAATCGGGTAGCCCCGGAACGACGGTGACACCGGGGAATCTTCGAGCCGTTCGCGGATGGCGGCAAAGAGGATTATGGCGAGCGCGAAGCCGAGCCCGGTGCCGACCGCGAAGAGGGTGGACTGGAGGAGGTTGAACTGGTAGTCGATGATGAGGAAGGTGACACCGAGGATGGCGCAATTGGTCGTGATGAGCGGCAGGTAGATGCCTAGAGCCGAGTAGAGTCCGCGCACGTATTTCTTCAGTACCATCTCCACGAACTGGACCAGCCCGGCGATGACCAGGATGAAGACCGCGGTGCGCAGGAACACGAGCCCCAGCGGTAGCAGCAGCACATGGTAGAGCAGCCAGGAAACCCAGGTGGCGAGCATCATTACGAACAGCACCGCCGCGCTCATCCCGACCGAAGTGTCGACCGTCGTCGACACCCCGAAGAACGGGCAGAGCCCGAGGAAACGCATCAGGATGATGTTGTTGACCAGGAACGCGCCCATCAGGATTTTCGCCGGGTTCATTTATGCCTCCTAGACCTTGCTGGCGGTCAGCCGGTTGACGATGCCCTTGAGAATGCCGATGAGGAAGAACGCGCCGGGCGGGAAGATCATGAAGAGCACCGGTGCGGAGCGGAACCAGGCCGGCGTGACGGCGTACCCGAACCAGGTGCCGGCGGCGAAGATCTCGCGGATGCTGCCCATGACCAGCATGACCAGGGCGTAGCCGACCGACTTGCCGAGGGCATCGAGCAGGGAATCGAATGCGCCGTGGCCGTAGGCGAAAGCCTCGGCCCGGCCGAGGATGATGCAGTTCACGACAATCAGCGGCACGAAGACGCCGAGCACCCGGTAGAGCGCCGGCTGGTAGGCCTGGAGCACGTAGTCGATGATGGTCACGAACGTGGAGATGATGATGATGAAGATGGGGATGCGGACCGAGGCCGGAACCACCTTGCGGATGAGCGAGACTACTACGTTCGACCCGATGAGCACGAATGCCACGGCCGCGGCCATCCCCAGTGCGTCGCGGGCCGACACGCTGGTCGCGAGCGTGGGGCAGAGGCCGATCATAAGGATGAGAACCGGGTTCTCTTTGATGATGCCGTCAGCAAAGTAGCGCCAGCGGGTGGAAGTGCTCATTCTGAGGTCAGGTAGTGAAGGTATTGGGCCATGCCCTGCTTGACTCCGTTGGTGACGGCGCGCGAGGTGATAGTGGCCGCCGAGATGGCGTCCAGGGTGCCGTTGTCGCGCTTGAGGCCGACTTCGCTTTCGGACTTACCGCGGAACTGGTCACGGAACCACGCCTCTTTGGCTTTCTGACCGAGGCCGGGTGTTTCCTTCATGTCTGAGCCGATTCCCACGCCGGCAATCCGCCCGGTGGTGTCGACGCCGACGACCACGGTGATCGGGCCGCCGTATCCGCGCGGGCTGGTCTTGAAGATGATGCCGATTCGGTTGCCGGCAGCGTCGTTCGCGGACCAGACCGTTCCCGGTTCCAGTTCAGAGAATTCGGCCGCCCCGGGCAGGACCTCGGACAGCGACGCCTTCAGCGCATCGGCGGCCTGGCCGTCGATTACCGGTTTGGTGACGGCGTAGACCTGGGACAGCGCCACTGCCGCGATGATACAAGTCAGTACCAGCGACAGCACTATCCAGGTTTTGCTCTGGAGCACTAGGCTGCCTTCTTCGCACGCGGCAAAGCCCCGAACAGCCGCGGATTGGTGAGCCGGTCGATGAGCGGGGTGGCGACGTTCATCAGCAGTATCGAGTAGGAACAGCCTTCCGGGTACCCGCCGTAGAGGCGGATGAGCATGGTGATGACGCCGCAGCCGACCCCGAATATCAGGCGGCCCCTGGCGGTTACCGGGATCGTCACGTAGTCGGTGGCCATGAAGAAAGCGCCGAGGATGATGCCGCCGGAGAAGATGTGGAACCACGGCGTCAAGTGACTATTGGGCAGTACCAGCGCCAACACAATGACCGTACCCAGGTAGGCAGCCGGGACGCGCCAGTCGACCACGCGAATGGCGATGAGGAAGAGCGCACCGATGAGCAGCAGCAGCGCCGAAGTCTCGCCCAGGCAACCGCCGACGTTGCCGAGGAAGAGCTTCTTGAGGAGCGGCAGTGAGTTCGCCTGGCGGATGAGTTCAGCCGGGTCCATTCCGGCAGGCGCGACCTCGGAGGCGCGGCGTACCAGTGCGAGCGGCGTGGCTCCGGTGACCGCGTCCAGACCGGACAGCGGGCCGCCGTTCGGCTTGAGCCAGAGCGACGTCATCTGTGTGGGCCACGATACCATCAGGAAGGCGCGGGCGGCGAGGGCCGGGTTGATGAAGTTGTGGCCGAGTCCGCCGAAGAACTGCTTCACCACGATGGTGGCGAACGCGGCGCCGACGACCGGCATCCAGAGCGGGACACCCGGCGGCAGGTTGTAGGCAAGCAAGAGCCCGGTGATGACCGCCGACCCGTCGAGCGGGGTCATCTTGCGGCCGAATGACCTCTGGGCGAGGGCATCGAACAGCATCGAGGACACCACGCAAAGCGCCACCAGCAGGAGCGACTTCAGCCCGAAGAAGTAGACCGAGCCGCCGAGCGCCGGGAGCAGCGCAATCACGACGAGCCACATGATGCGGCTGACCGTCGCCTGGGACCGGACGTGCGGGGACGCGGCGACGACGAAAAGGGGAGTGGAGGTTGAGGTCAAGGTTGAGGTTGAGGACGGAGGAGAGCCGGAACCCGGTGCCTTTGTCCTGACCTCAGCCTCAGCCTCAGCCTTCGGTTCCTCGTTCACTGCTTCCGCTCCATTGCGGCCAGTTCGGATTTGGCGTACTTGAATTGGTGGACCAGCCGGATTTTGGCCGGGCAGGCCCAGGCGCAGCACCCGCATTCGATGCAGTCCTTCACGTGCTCGGCTTTGGCTGCTTCAAGCTGGCCGCGCCGGATGAGGTTGTTCAGGCGCTGCGGAGCCAGGCCCATCGGGCAGGCCTCGATGCAGCGGCCGCATCGGATGCAGTCGTGCTCATCGAATACGGTGGCGGCGCGACCGAGAATGAGCACGCCGGACGTGCCTTTGAGCACGGGTACTTCATCGGTGCTGACCGCGATGCCCATCATCGGTCCGCCCATGATGAGCTTGCCAACCTCGGTCGAGTAGCCGCCGCAGAATTCAATCAGGCTCTTGACCGGTGTGCCGACGCGGACGCGCAGGTTCTTCGGCTCCCTGACCGCGGGGCCGGTCACGGTCGTCACTCGTTCGTACAGGGGCCGGTTGAGGCGGAGCGCATCCCGCACCGCGAGGGCGGTGCCGACGTTCTGCACCACGCAGCCGACGTCCATCGGCAGCCCGCCGGAGGGCACCTCGCGCCGGACGCAGGCCTTGATGAGTTGCTTCTCCGCGCCCTGCGGGTACTTGGTCTTGAGCCTACGGACCGTGAACCCTGATGACGCGGCTGCGCCGGTCATCACCTTCACCGCGTCGGGTTTGTTGTCCTCAATCACGATAGTGACGCCCTTCACGCCTAGGACCCTGGCCATGATGGCCACACCTTCGACAATCTCGGCCGGCTGCTCCAGCATCAGCCGGTGGTCCGCAGTGAGAAAGGGCTCGCA
The DNA here is from genome assembly GCA_964610135.1 of uncultured bacterium. Taxonomy (GTDB): domain Bacteria; phylum Hydrothermota; class Tepidihabitantia; order Tepidihabitantales; family Tepidihabitantaceae; genus UBA2258. The sequence continues at coordinate 5,539 of CAZSUX010000074.1, forward strand.
CTCGCAGCCGTTGATGAGCAAGGTGTCAATCGGTTTCTCCTTGGGCGGGATGAGCTTGAAATAGGTCGGGAAGGCCGCTCCGCCCAGCCCGACGACGCCGGACAGGCGGAGGGTCTCCACTATCTGCTCGGTCGTGAATGCGGAGTAGTCCCGTTCCTTAATAGCGTCGTCCGGCGTGTCCGTTCCGTCCGAGTCGATGATGACAGTCGGGCCGCGCCGGCCGGTCAGGGGATGGGGCAGGTCGGCGACATCGGCGACAGTGCCGGAGACCGAGGCGTGGGTTGCGGCGGAGATGCGGCCGCCGGGTTCGCCGATGAGCGTGCCGGTCTTGACCGGCGTGCCCTTCTGGACGACCAGTTTGGACGGCGCGCCTGTGTGTTGGGACAAAGGGATGAAAACCCGCCCAGGCAGGGGAAGCACCTCCACAGTTTTGTGTTCGGTTGCTTCCTTGTCTTCACGGGGATGGACTCCGCCGCGGAATGTCAGCATTGGACGGCGGGAATTGTAGCGCGAGGCCCCCGATTGTCAAGCAGTCGGCGTCAGAACCACGCGGTTTGACAGCCCAACCCGGTTGCATTACTCTCATGATATGAGAAACCTGTTTGTCCTTGCGATTATTGTCGTTGTCGCGGTCGGGTGTGGTGGCGCCAAGGCGGCCAAGACGGGCTCGGACAGCGCCGAGGCGTGGCTTTCCTCCACCATCAAGGGGCAGAAAGTCGGCTACTCGGTGTACCGGTTCGACCAGTTTCCCGGCGGCTACCGGTTCGAGAGTTACATCAAGATGACCATTGCGATGGCGGGCAAGAAGCAGCAGGTCGAATCCCGCTCTGAAGCCTATGCCGGTCCGGACCTGACCCTGGAGAGCTTCAGCTTCACATTCTCGGCGGAGGACCATCCGTTCGCGGTCAAAGGCCGGGTTGCCGGCGACATGCTCTGGATTACAGCCCCGGGCAGCAAGGAAGAGCGGAGCATCAAGCTGACCGGTCCGGTCTACCCATCTTCGGCTCTGGGCCGGATGGTGGTTGTCAGGAAGTTCGCCAAGGACTCGATCTACAAAGTGCCGGTCTTCGACGCGGCGGTGATGGGCGTGTCGCTGGCCGAGGTCAAGGTCCTGGGCCGGGAGAAGGTCAAGGCCGGGGGCCGGGAATACGACGCGCTCAAGTTCACGACCAGGATGGCCAAGACTGAGGTGACGTCGTGGATTGACGACAAAGGCATGGCGATTGTCGAAACGTCACCGCCGGGCATCAGGTCGGAACGGACCACTGCGGACCATATCTTGAAGGCCGAACCCGAGGGCGAGAAGTTCGACGTTCTCACCGTGTTCCGCGTGCCGGTTGACACCGTGATTTCGGAAGGAGCAAAGGTCAATCGCCTCAGGCTGGAAATCACCGGCATCGACCCCAAAGAGCACGACCTGGACGGGCCGGGCCAACAGGTCCTCAGCACAGACCCGCTGGTGGTTGAAATCAAGACACCGGACGTCCCGACCGAGCCGGTGGCCCTGCCAATTGCCGCGGAGAGCGACTATCTGAAGCCGACGGTCTCAATCCAGTGCGACGCACCCGAGGTCAAAGCCAAGTTGAACGAGGCAATCGGAGCGGAGAAGGACGGAGTCGCCGCGACCCGCAAGCTCGTCTCGTGGGTCTTCACTGTCGTCGAAAAACAGCCGACCGCGTCCTTCCCAAGCGCGCTCGACGTGCTCAAGACGATGAAAGGCGACTGCAACGAACACGCGGTCCTGTTCGCCGCGCTTGGCCGGGCGGCCGGCATTCCGACGCGAATCGCGGTCGGGCTGCTCTACATGAACCGGGCGTTCTACTACCACGCGTGGAACGAGGTCTATCTCGGCAAGTGGATTCCGGTCGATGCGACGTTCGGCGAGTTCCCGGCCAGCGCATTGCACCTCAAGCTCGCCCAGGGCGAGCTGACTCAACAGGCGGAGATTCTCGGCCTGGTCGGTGTCATCGGCATCGAGGTCAGAGAGTTCGGCAGGTAGCCCGACACAAACTGCAAGCCCCCGGTTCAACGAGCCGGGGGCTTCGCTTCTGCCCGGCACAGTCCGGCCCCTTTCAGGGCGCGTCAGGTCCCCGTCCTGCCCTGCCAATCCCGGCTCTAATTCTCGGTCGGACGCCAGATGGAAACCGGTGCCACAGGCACGTCCTACTCGGCGCGCCTTGGGCCTTGACAAGCGTGGAGGGGGGCGTAAAATCCTCGCAGGTTCAGACGATGCTATCGCTGGACTGCTGTGATAGCTTGCCCCCGGAACGGCGGGCACAGGGTTCGCGCGTCCGACGGCGGGCGAAGCCATCCAGAAGGAGGTAGGTGTGTACAGACACGGTTTGACCGTAGTTGTCTGCCTGCTGGTTTCAGGAGGATTGGCTGCAGGCCAGACAAGCCTCGAGCCGGGCGCAACGCTCGGCCCGCTATTGATCGCCACGCCGCCAGGGCTGATTAGCTTCAATCCTCCGGTCTGCCTGTTTTCTCGAGCTCCAACCATCCCGTATGACAACGATGTCGGTGTCTCGAAGATAGTCTCGCCGGGCGAGTACGTCGCTCTCGGCGATACCGTCTTCCCGCGCTGTGAGGTCGAGAACTTCGGCCTGCAGACGCAGACAAACGTGCCGGTCGTCTGTGTCTTCTACGACAGCGCCGCCGGCGCTCGCGCCTACGGACCGGAAACCGTCTACGTGGCGAGCCTCGATTCCGCCGGCGTCGATACGGTTGAGTTCCCAGCCTGGGTTCCGCCCGTGCTCGAGGCAGTCTACTTCGACACGATGCGGACCGAGAATCCCGGCGACGAGGAGACGACCAACGACTGGAAGGCAGGCCGGTTCGCCGTCTCGGAGTGGGGGCTGGGACTCCTGACCTGGAATGACGGGACGTTCGAGAACGGCCTCTCCTGGGTTTACCCGGGTAACGAGATGGCGGTGATGTTCGTTGCGCCGGAGCGGCCGCTGACGATAGACAAGGCAGTGGTCTGGCTCAAGAGTTTCTCAGGGGCGGACTACGACGCGGAAGTCAGGGTGTACGGGAATGACGGTTCACCTCACGGCTACCCCGGGACTCAGCTCGCAGCCTGGGTCGGCAAACTCCACCCAGGCATGTGGCCCATCTCGTACGAGAACGAGGTCCACTTCGACCCGCCGGTCGAAGTAGATTACGATACCTTCTTCGTGTCCTACTACCAGACGAACGTCAGTCCGGCCTTCCCTTACCTTGCGTTGGACACCATCGGTACCATTGACCACGGGAACGACTGGGGCAGGTACCAGGGCAATTGGGGATTATTCCCGGAACATGACGACCACGCGGACTTCGGCATCGACGCCTACTATGAGGCCCCACTGCTCGACGGCTCGGCCAAGGAGATCGCCGTACCGCAAGGACAGATCGACTCCAACACGACCTTCACCCCGCAGATCATCGTCAAGAATGCCGGCCTGCGCGACCGCAACAACATCGCGGCTGAATTCTACATCACCAGGACGTCGGACGTCGGCGACACCATCTACGCGGGCACTGCCAACAGCGGTCCGATCGACGCCGGCCAGACCAAGGAAGTGACCTTCGCGGACTCGGTCACACCGGAGCCGGGCGAATACACCGTGACCAGCATCACGCTGCTGCCGTTTGATGCGAGACCCGGGAACGACACGCTGGTCGGGACGCTGTCGGTCAGTAATCTGGGTGTTGCGTCTGAAGACGCGGTCGGCGGGCGCACATCGGTATCGATTGCTCCCAATCCCCTCGGGAAGATGGCGACGGTACGCTACAGCCTGCCCAAGGCCGGGCCTGTAACGCTCGAAGTGTACGACGTGACCGGTAGGGAAGTGCTGACGCAGACGATGGCAGTAGGAAGGACAGGGACCGCAAGCCTTGACCTGCGGAAGCTAAAAGCGGGCGTGTACATGGTGAAGGTCACGGTGGAGGGCTTCGGTACGACGCAGAAGGTTGTAGTAGAGCGCTAGGGGACAGGCAAAGGAGCAGAAATGAGAGCTGAATTCACGCGCAGTGCAGCGGCGATATGCGGCCTGTCGCTGCTCAGTTCACTGCTTGCGGCAGGCTGGACGGAGTTGAACTCGGGGACAACCGCTGACCTGTATGCGGTTCACTTCCCCGAGGGCACCCAGGTAGGGTACGCAGTCGGTGCTTCTGGCACCATCTTGAGGACCACTGACCGCGGCGACACCTGGGTATCTCAGGCCTCCGGGGTCTTGAACGGCCTCAACTCGGTCTACTTCAAGGACAACGACAACGGGTATGCGGTCGGCGACGCGATCACGGCGCTCGTAACAACTGACGGCGGAGCCACTTGGATCCCGATGATGACAATACCCGGCGCCGACAAGCTGACCAGAGTGCAGTTTCCCGAGAACAGTCAAGTAGGCTACATCGGCGTGCATCCTGATAGCGGCGCGCTGATCCTCAAGACCACTGACGGCGGAGACAACTGGGTCTTTCTCACGGTGGGTGGGCCGACGGACTGGTCATATAGCTGCGGCTTCGCGACTGACACCATCGGCGTGGTTGTCGGCTACGACGGCTTTGTGGTTGGGACGACAACTGGCCGTCAGGAACCCAATACCACAGCGGACTTGATATCCGCAGCGTTCGCACCCACCGACCCGGACAAGGGCTATCTCATTGGGAACGACTCAACCCAGGGCGTCGTCCGGTACACAGACGACGGCGGCGCGACCCCGTGGGACATCGTGACGTGTGAGCCTGTCCCTGGGGCCGTGTACGGTATCGACTTGGCTACGACGGACGTCGCGTACGCATGCGGGAGCGATGGGTTCATCGCCAGGTCGGCCACCCCCACGCTGTTCGGGCAGACGATGTACTCAGGCCACGCGGACCTGCACGGAGTCTGCTTTCCGGTCGGGGCCGACACCGGCTTTGCCGTGGGCGCGGGCGGGGTTATCCTGAGGACCTATGATGGCGGCAACCCCATGTCGGTGGCCGAGGAGAAAGGACCGACCATAGGCCGGGCAGGAATCCGGGTCGTGTCCAATCCGTCGCGGCGCGGCATCACGTTTCATGCCGACGCGGAGGCCAGTGTTGTTGTGTTCGACGCTGCCGGCAGAGTCGTGGCGAGCAGGGCTGCGGCCAAAGGCATCAACTTCCTGCCGTTGTCCAAAGCGGGCGTGTACTTCGTGCACGAGGCGCAAGCCCAGGCTCAAGCGCACGCTATCAGAGTTGTCCTGACCGAATAGGCCGCTCGTCCTCCTTCCACAAGGCTGCCCGCGTCGCTGCGGGCAGCCTGCTTCTACTCCGTGCAGGCCGGGCTCCGGCCCACGGCCTACGGTCTGCGGCCAATGGCAGGGGAGACGCCGCCCGCAAACTGCAATCGACAATCAGCAGGGGAGACGGATCGAGAGGGCGAGGGATAGAGGGATCGAGTGGTTGAGTCCGATACTGGCAACTGGATACTGAAACCTGGTCACTCGCTGCCTCCGGCAGCGCGATGTCCCGATGCTTTCCGAGATAGGGTGCCGGCTCCGAATTCCTACCGAACCACCCTTGACGCGCTTCGCGGTAGAAATTGGGAAGTGTCCCTGTTTTCCCCCATCCGACACCTCCCGGACAGAACCTGCGAGTATCGCATCAATCCACCAAGAGAAGTTTCTTCGCAGTTTCACCGGTCACGGTTCGCAGAAAGTAGACACCCGCTCTGCAGCACCCAAGCT
>CAZSUX010000075.1:0-11113 GCA_964610135.1 uncultured bacterium
AGACCCTAGTATCCCCGCACAATCCGGATTCGCGGTTCCCGTTGGCGCAAGGACGTCAACCCGAAACTCCCCTCTTGGACCTCGAACTCGACGCGACCTGAATACATCGTGTGGCGGAACGCGCTCCTGATGGAATTCAGAGGGCTTTGACGACCCTCAATCGACATAAGTGCTTGAAGAGAAATGCTTTAGTCATGGAGAAGCTCACCTAAGTCTACATTCCGGGAACCACGGTGGGAACCGTTCCCGGAACGGTTCCCGGGGTGGTTTGGAGTGCCACTGCCAAGACCACCTGTGGGCCTATTTCCACCGCGACTTTCCCTTTGGATTCCACGGTGACGCCGACCGTGATGCGGGCTTCCGATTGCAGCACGACCGGCACAATGGTGGACAAGCTGACTCAGGAGGTCAGTTGCACACCGACTCTGTAGCTGAATCCCAGACCGACTGCGACGACGATTTACAGGGCGACTTGTGCAGTAGTTGACAGGCCGATTCGCATGGTGAGCCCCGCTTGTCGGCCGCGGTGTGAGACGGACGGGGCGGCAGGATGCCGCCCCGTGTTCAGTCTCTCAGGACATGTCTAGTCCGCCGTCTTTATCATGTAGGGCAGGAGCCAGCCGCTGTAGTCGTAGGGCGCGGCCGGGTCCATCAGCGTGCTCTTGGTCATGAGGTCGAAGATGGCAAACCTGAGGCCCGGTATGACTTGGGCATTCCATGTCCCGGTGTAGACCCCGTCGCCCTGGCTCTGAAACGGCGACCTCACGAAGAGCCAGAGCCAGAACGCGTGCAGCCATGCGTCTCCGTCGGTGACGTTCGTGTAGATCATGATATCGAGCTTCTCACCCGGCGTGAACGTAACCAGGCTGTCAAGGTGATAGTAGGTGTCGAGCGGACCGACAATCAGGATGTCGCGCAACGAGCTGTGGATCTTCAACGAGTCAATCCGCACCGTGTTCGTCGTCTCGGACTCCCCGTAGGCCAAGGATATCTTCTTCAGCTTCCAGCCCCGGTCGGTATCCGTGTCCTTGCCCTCACGCCTGTAGACCGCGTTGAGTTGCACTGCCTCCTGGAGAGGCTTGGTCCACTTAACCGCTGTGTCGCCGCTGATCTTCACCCAGTGGAATATCTCGCCGTAGTTGTGTTGGTGCCAGGCAACCCATGCCGAGTCGCCTTCGACCTGAACCTCGATGGTCGCAGCCGAATCGTGCGTCTGCGGACCGCGCCACCAGACGCCCATGGTGGTGTCGTCGGCCGCAAGACCATTCTCGGTCGAGTCGCCCGAAGTACCGGACTTGAAGTGAGTAGTGTCTCCCTCTACCAAGGCCCGCACCGCGGCCTTGTCTTTGTCGAGGTCCTGCTTCTTGCAGGATGCGAAGAACATGACCGCGACCACTAGCGTGACGGTCAGCACCAGTACTTTGCGCATCGTTTGCTCCTTTCGCCTGCCGATCACGCTACTATTATCACTGTATGCCGTGGACGTGTCAAGCTCGACGTGGCCCCGCTATCAAGCACGGACCGCCGGGACCTCAGTTTGAGACCGGCAGTTCGAACATCGCCCAGACCGGGGCGTGGTCGGAACGCGGATAGCCTTCCGGGTGACCACCGTGCTGCCTGCGCTCCGCTTCCAGCAGCTGACTCTCGACCCCGGCGGCGACAAGACCCAGCGAGAGTCGTTGGCTCACAAGGATATGGTCGAACAGGTGCCTCTGTCCCCGTCCGACGTACGAGAACGCCCGATCCATCGAGACGCGCCACAGAGCCTGAAACAGCCTGCGTTCCTCGCTCTGCGCCAGCTCGCTCCCCTCCTCATCCTCCAGGCCCATGACGAGACTGACGGCGGTGGAAACCGGTGCGTCATTGAAGTCACCGAGCACGGCGTAGTGGTCGGCAGTCCTGCGGTCCATCGCCTCGTCCAGCAGGCAGCGCAACCCCGCGGCCTCGGCTATGCGGATAAGATTGGAGAGCGCCCGACCCAGCAACCGGCGACGGCGGGGAGGCTCGGTCTCCGGTATCTCTTCGGCCGCCGCGCGCCTTGACTTGAGGTGGACGGCAACGACCAGGATGGTCTCGCCGTTCGGCAGCTCCAGTCGCAACCACGGCATCGCCCGCCTGAACGCCAGCCGCATCGTCTCACCCTCAGGCCCGGGCAGAACTGCCGGGAACTCGCGCCACTGCCCTTGTTCGAGTATCGGCAACCTGGACAGGATGCCGGTCTGGATCTTGCGGTTGAGCGCCGGCGCGTCGCCGAGGTAACGGTACGGATATCCGCCGAGCCGGTCGGCCAACTCGTCGAAACTCTCCGGCTCGCGCACCTCGTCAATCACTGCCACGTCCGGGTCAAGCCGCCGCAGCACATCGGTCAGGTACTCGATCTTGGCCCGGTACGTCCGGTCGTCGGCGTTGTCGGCACGGCCTAGATTGTGGACATTGAACGTCAGGAGCTTGAACCGAACGCGAGGACTCACGGATTCGCTGTCTGCGTTTCGGACCTGTGCCACGCCTCAGTTCTACCGGCTGCCAGCTGCGATGTCAAGCGCGGGAATCAGGCTCCGGGACACACAAAACATGGACCGAAGCCGGGCAGCATCGTGCGCTGTCCGGGATCGCACGCGAGCGGCTGCGGCAGCGGACGGCGGAAGCAGGAACGGACGAGACGATGAGACTACGACTCCGCCGGCGGACGCGACTGCAGGTTGGGCGGCAGGTCACAGAGCTGAATTGTGTCCCCGCGGGCAAGCAGGACTGAACGCTCGACCACCTGCTCCAGTTCGCGGACATTGCCGAGCCACCGGTGCGTCGCAAGTCGCGACATCACCTCCGGGCTGACGTTGGCCACGTTGCGCCTGAATTCCTGGTTGCTGCGCCGAACGAAGTGGCGCACCAGGTCCGGGATGTCCTCGGGCCGCTCGTTCAGCGACGGAAGCAGGAGCTCGACCGTGTTCAGTTGGCGGTAGAGGTCATCTCGGAACCTGCGTTGTACAACAAGCTCCGCGAGCGGTTCTCTGGTCGCCGCGACTATCCTCACGTCAACACTGACGGGCACGCGACCTCCGACTCTCTCAAAGGTCTTCTCCTGCAGCACCCGGAGCAGTTTCGCCTGCAAGGCCGGACTCATGTCGGCAATCTCGTCCAGGAACACGGTCCCGCTGTCGGCCGTCTCAAACTTGCCTTTGTGTGCGGTTGCGCCGGTCGCGGTGCCCCTTTCGACGCCGAAGCACTCGGCCTCCAGCAGGTTCTCAGGCACCGCCGCGCACTTCACGGCTACGAACGGCCTGCCCGCCCGCGCACCCGAATCGTGCAGGGCTCGGGCGATGAGTTCCTTGCCGGTTCCGCTCTCCCCGCGAATCAGGACCGGCACGCTCTTGCCCGCCACGGCGCAGACCGTGGCCAGCACATCCAACATCCGTTGATCCCGACTGACAACGCCTTGGTAGCGCAGCCCGGCAAGCGCCGGCCTCTCCTCGACCGCGCTCACCGCGAGATCAGACAGCCGCCGAATCGGCGCGGCCAACAGGTTGGCAATGGTATCGAGCACCAGATGGCTGTGCTCGGTCGCCACAGGCACGGTCCGAGCGAGAAGAATGCGCCCCAAGAGACTCCCGCCGCAGCGTACCGGCCAACTCAACATCAAGTCGGTCGCGACCAATTCCTGGCTCGCGCCTACGGCCAGTGCCGGGGCCAAATTCGGGTTGCCCAATATCAACACCGGCCGGCCCCGTACGACAACCGCCGCGCTCTCAAATCCCAGCGCATCGAGCAGCAACCCGATAGCCCGCTCCAGCAGCACCTGGGGCTCTACCCCAAGTGATGTGAGCCCGGAAATCCCTTGGAGCAGAGCCATATCGCTGTCCATGACCATCTCTTGCTGGAAGAGCAGACGGTTCACCTCGTGCCCTTCGGCAACGATGCCCATCCTGCGGAACGCCCGAGAGGCTGTCTTGAGGTGCGCCACCGCCGGGTCACGTTCGCCACGCGCAAGCAGGTATCGTCCGAAATGGAACCGCACGCGGGCCAGGTCAAGGCTCTCTTCCAGGTCCTGCAGAAGCGCCATCGCCCGCTTGAAGCACTCGTGGGCCTGCGCGTCCTCGCCGCGGGAAGCATACAGAAGGGCCGTCACCCTCAAAGCCTGGGCTTCTTCGCATTTGAGCCCGACCTTTCGGGCGACCGCACCCGACCGTTCCGCCAGCCCTCGGCAACGGTCGAGTTGTCCCTGGTCCAAGGCCAGCTCGGCCATGCGCCAGAGGACGATCGCCAAGTTGCGGCGGTCCCCGGACTTCTCGGCCATGGCCAGAGCCTGATCGTAGGCTTGTCCCGCGCTGGCAAGGTCCCCCTGCCGGCGGTAGGCCAGAGCGAGGTTGCTCATTGTGTCATGCAACGTCTCAGGCAGCACCCCGTCGCGCTCCGCCGCGTCCTGCACCATCCTGAAGATGCCGACGGCTTTGGCCGCCTTGTCGCGTTCGAGAAACAGCTCGCCGAGCGAGTTCAACGCGGTCGCGCGCAGCGCCGCCAATTGGTGTTGTTCGCTGAGCGCGATTGCGCGATAGTAGGACTCGAACGCATCCTCCCAGCGCCCCAATCGCTGCAGAGTCCACCCGACGTTGTACTGGTGGGTCGCCGCGTTAGTGGAGTCACCAAGCTCGTCGTCTATCCTCAAGCACTCCTGGAACTGCTCCAAAGCCTCGGCTGCCTGTCCCTGAAGCATGGCCAGGCTCCCAAGTTGGTTCAGAGCTGCCCCTGCTGCCCTCATGTTTCCGGCCTTGCGCCAGACTCTGAGGCAACGCTCATAGTGGTCGCGGGCGCGCTTGTAGTCCCCCTGTACCTCGTGGGCGCGACCAACGAGGTACAGGTACTGCCCCTCGTGATTCGGATTGCCGGTCGCAGTGGCCGCCTGCTGCACGATACCGGCGCACTCAAGACTGCGGGGCATGTCCCCAATGTTCCGGTAGAACTCACATAGCGCTATGCCTGCCTGCGCAAGGGCATCGTGATTCCCGGTCTTCCGGGCGAGCTCAACCGCCTCACAGAGATACGCCTCGGCCTCGCTTCGTGGTAGCTCTGAAATCCGGCTTCGGAACTCGAGCAACGCGGCAAGACGCCCGGCGTCAGCATCAGCCTCTGCGAGCCGTTGCTTCAGGTTCTGGATCGGAACCGGCTTATCCACGGCCATTTCCTCACTGCAGACCCGGCGGCAGGTCATGAAGCTGAATCGTGTCGCCGCGGGCCAGCAGGACGGCACGTTCGATCACCTGCTCCAGTTCACGGACATTGTCGAGCCAACGGTACGTCGTAAATCGTGACATCACTTCCGGGCTGACATTGGCGACGTTGCGCCTGAACTCCTGGTTGCTGCGCCGGACGAAGTGGCGCACCAGATCCGGGATGTCCTCCGGCCTGTCGTTCATCGATGGTAGCAGGAGCTCGACGCCGCTCAACCGGTCGCAGAGGTCTTCCCGGAACCAACGTTGCGCCACCAGTTCCGCGAGCGGTTCCTCGGTCGCCGCGACTACCCTCACGTCAACACTGACGGGCACGCGACCTCCGACTCTCTCAAAGGTCTTCTCCTGCAGCACTCGGAGCAGCCTCACCTGCAGCGCCCGGCTCATTTCGGCAATCCCGTCCAGGAACACGGTCCCGCCGTCGGCCGTCTCAAGCTTGCCCTTGTGCACGGCCACTCCGGTCGCGGCGTCCCCTTCGACGCCGAAGCACTCCTCCTCAAGCAGGTTCTCGGGCAGGGCTGCGCAGTTCACGGCTACGAACGGCCTGCCGGCCCGATCGCCCGAATCGTGCAGGGCACGCGCGATGAGTTCCTTGCCGGTGCCGCTCTCACCGCGAATCAGGACCGGCACGTCCCTGTCGGCCACGGAGCAGACTGTGGCCAGCACCTCCAGCATTCGTTTGTTCCGACTGACCACGCCCTGATAGCGGAGCCCGGCCAGTTCCGGTCTGTCCTCGATGACGCCGATTGACAGGTCGACCAGCCGCTGAATCGGTGACGCCAACAGATTGGCAATGGTATCAAGCACCAGAGAGCTGTGCCCGGTCGCCACCGGCACGGCCCGTTCAAGGTGAATGCGCCCCAGCAAGCTTCCACCACCGCGCACCGGCCAGCTCAACATCAAGTCGGTAGCGACCATTTCCTGGTTCGCGCCGACCGCCAGTGCCTGGGCCAGATTCGGGTTGCCTAGTGTCGATACCGGGCGTCCCCGTGCGACAACCGCCGCACTGTCGAACCTGAGCGCCTCGAGTAGCAAACCGATGGCCCGTTCCAGCAGCACCTTGGGCTCGACTCCGAGTGCCGCAAGCCCGGAAACACCCTGGAGCAGGGCAGTGTCGCTGTCAACTTGCATCTCCTGCTCGAAGAGCAGCCGGTTCACCTCATGCCCTTCCGCGATGACGCCGAGCTTGCGGAAAGCGCGGGAGGATGTCCTCAAGTGCGTCATTGCTGCCTCGCGCTCGCCCCGGGTCAGCAGGTACCGGCCATAGTGGAACCGCACGCGCGCCAGGTCCACGCTCTCCTCCAGGCCACGGAGCAGCGCCATCGCCTGCTCGAAGGACTCGTGGACCTGCTCGTCCTCACCGCGGGCAGCGTGCAACATTGCCGTCACCCTCAACGCCTGGGCCTCCTCGCACGGCAGCCCGACCTGGCGGGCGACGGTGGCGGACCGCTCGGCCAACTCCCGGCAGCGGTCGAGCTGGCACATGTCCAGTGCCAACTCGGCCATGCGGGAAAGCACAATGGCAACCATGAGGTGGTTTCCGGACTCCTCGGCCAGAGCCAGGGCTCTTGCGTAGGCTTGGTGAGCGCTGGCATTGTTCCCCTGCCGGTGATAGGCCAGTCCGAGATTGGACATTGTGTCGGGGGACGCGCGGGGCGGCGACTCGGTCGGTTCCACCGCACCCATCACCATTCTGAAGATGCCGATGGCCTTGGCCGGCTTGTCGCGCTCAAGAAAGATCTCGCCGAGCGAGTTCAACGCGGCCGGACGCATGTGACGCGCTTCCGGGTGCTGCTCGCTGAGTGAGAGCGCGCGATAGTAGGACTCGAGCGCGTCATCCAGGCGTCCCAACCGCTGAAGCACAAACCCGATGTTGTATCGATGGAGAGCCGCATTGGCGATGTCACCCAGCTCGCCGTCTATCTCCAGACAGTCCTGGAAGTGCTGTAAAGCATCGGTCGCCTGCCCTTGGAGAATGGCCAGGTTCCCGAGCTGATTGAGTGCTGCGCCGACGCAGCCGGCGTACTCAGTATTGCGGAAGGCCGTGAGGGAACGCTCGAAGCATTCCCGGGCAAGCTCGTATTTGCCCTGAACCTCGTGCGCCCGCCCCATAAGGAACTGGTACTGTCCCTCGTGAGCCGGATTCCCGGACGCGCGCGCCGCCTCATGCGCCATGTCCGCGCATTCCATCCAAATGCCGACGTCGCTTGTGTCGTGGCAGATTTCGCTGAGAGTTATGGCAGCACGGACCAGGTCGTTGTAGCTGCGGGTTTTGCGCGCGAGCTCTGCGGCCTCACGCGCGTACGCTTCGACCTCGCCGCGCGGCAGCTCAGCTCTCCAGTCTCTGACGTCTCTCAGCGCGGCCAGTCGCGCCGCGTCGGTGCTTGCCTCTGCCAGCCGTTGTTTCAGATCCTGGGTTGAAGCCAGCCTATCCACAGCCATTTCCTTGCTGTAAGGATAGGACAAGCGCAGCCAATGTCAAGCCGATGCCCCGCAATTCCTCTCTTGACAGGCGACCGTCGAATGCTACACTGACAGCGGAATGACGAGGCTCGGACACTGCCTGCAGTACCGCGGGCAGCGGTCTCCGACAGGCATCTCGCCCGGCCGCGTCTACCACAAAGAGGATAGAGAAGCTGCCGCGGGGGAAACGCGGCAGCCGGAAGGAGTACCGTGTGGCAGCAGCGCCCAATCCGGCAGTGGAGTTGATGGGACTCGTGCTGCCGCTCGACGCCCCCATACGGGTACATCAAGGTGTGGTCGCCAATCGAGCCACACAAACGGGAGGTACAGATGCCTAACATAGAATGCGGGAACAAGGACTGCCCCGGCCCGCCGCACGTAGTCGCGATCTACAAACACGACCACGCAGGTGCGGCGAGAAGGTGGACAGTCGACCCGGCAGTCGGCCCGGACCCGAAGGGCGTGCCGCAGCCGCAGCCGTGCCCGGACGACGCCGTTGCATGTACGGTGGAATCCTGGTTGTGCATGGCCTGTGGCACGGTCAAGCCGTAGCCGGCCGCATGGAAAGGTGAGGGGGATGCCGAAGCATCCCCCTCTTCCCTTCTGCGGACGGCTACATCAGCAGCCCGCCGTCAACTCTGAGAACCTGGCCCGTGACATAGCTCGCCAGGTCCGAAGCAAGGAACAGGCAGACGTTCGCCACGTCCTCGGGCATCCCGACCCGCTTCAGCGGTATCCCGGCGATGTAGGCTTCGCGCGCGGCCGCATCCAGCTTCTCGGTCATCGCCGTCGCGATGTAGCCCGGCGCGACCGCGTTGACTGTGATGTTCCGTGATGCCAACTCCTTGGCCGCGGACTTGGTCAGGCCGATAATCCCGGCCTTGGCCGCCGCGTAGTTGGCCTGGCCGGCGTTGCCCATCTGGCCGATAACCGAAGCGATGTTGATGATTCGGCCCCAACGGTTCTTCATCATCCCGCGGAAGCAGGCCTTGGTGAAGTTGAACGTGCCCTTCAGGCTAACGGCGACTACCCGGTCGAATTCCTCCTCGGTCATGCGCAACAGCAGGTTGTCACGCGTGATTCCGGCATTGTTCACGAGGATGTCGATGCCGCCAAGGTCGGCCGCAACCTGCTCGCACAACTGCTGGACCGCTCCGAAGTCGGACACGTCGATTGCATAGGCCTGCGCCTGCCGGCCTGCGCCCGCAATCTCGGCCGCCACCTTGTCCGCTGCTTCCTTCACCACGTCGCACACCGCCACGGCCGCGCCGGCCGCGCTGAACCGCATGGCTATCTCCCGTCCGATGCCGGAACCGGCCCCGGTCACAACCGCCCTCTTCCCCGCAAGACTCAATTCCATACCTTTCTCCTATCTGCCGACGGCAGGCCTTCCGATCCATTGTCGGCCCGCCCTTCACCCTCTACCCATACCTCTACGTTCCGCCCTCGTCCGCCTGCACCATCGAGCAGTTGCCCTGGAACAAGCAGTCCGGCTGGATGACCAGTCCTTTGCAGCTAATGTTGCCGAACACCTGGGCGCCGGTTTGGAGTTCCACGCCTTCGGCCGCATAGATGTCGCCTTCGATCCGGCCGGCAACAACCGCAGTCCGGCAGTGCAACTCGCCCTTCAGCAGCGACTTGGGCCCGGTGACGAGTGTCTCGGTGACATCCATCCGGCCTTCCACCTGCCCGTCCAGCCGCACGCCGCCTGTGACGCGGAGATCTCCGCTGACGTTCGTTTCCGGTCCGATGACCGTATCAAGCCTGCCGTCATTCTGGTTCTTCGACATAGGTCTCCAATCGTAGGTCGCGGATCGTCAATCGGAAATCGCCTCTGCGAGTATATTTCAGGCATGTGGGAAAGTCAAACGACTGGAGACAACCGGAACCCACTCTGGACCACTCCGCGCACGGAGAGCCGAAAGCCCGGGCCAGGCCGGATCAGCGTTCTCAGTGACCTCTGTGGTTATGGTTGTTGTTCCCGTTCAGACGGGCGACGACCATACCGTTGTTCCGCGGTGCCGTGCCACGGATGGCGATGAACGCAGGCAGCCGCGACGCGGCTTCCTTAACCTTGGCCTCGTTCGCGCCCAACACCTCGGCGATGACTTCGGCCTTCGCCACCTTATCCCCGACCTTCTTCTTGAACAGGAAGCCGGCGCTGTGGTCTATTCTCGAGTCAAGGTTCTGCCGCCCGACGCCGAGCCGTACTCCCAGGAGCCCCACCTGCAGCGCATCTATGCTCCTCACGAATCCCGCTGACGCGGCGCAGACGTCGAACCGGTAGGCAGGCTGAGGCAGCATGCTGTAGTCATCGATGACCTTCGGGTTACCGCCCTGGGCTTTGACCATCTGCCGGAACTTCTCAAGCCCGAGACCACGGGAGAGCACCCTCATTAGCAACCGGCGCGCCTGCGCCGGGCCGCTCGCCAGGCCGGCCAGAATCAACATCTCCTCGCCGAGCGCAAGCGTAACCTCCTCCAGGTCGGGGCGCCACCGCCCCTTGAGCGCCTCGATCGCTTCGACCACCTCGACGCCGTTCCCGACCGCCTCGCCCAACGGCTCCGACATGTCAGTGACCAGGGCGACCATCTTCTTGCCCAGTTGGTGTCCGATGGCAATCATCGTCCGTGCCAGCCTTCGCGCCTGTGCGGTCCGGCTCATGAACGCGCCGCTACCGGTCTTCACATCCAGCACCAGTCCGTCCGCCCCTTCGGCCAGCTTCTTCGACATGATGCTCGCGGCGATCAGCGGTATCGAATCAACGGTCGCGGTTACGTCGCGCAGTGCATACAGCTTCCGGTCAGCCGGGCACATCCGCTTCGTCTGGCCCATGATGCACAACCCGATGTCCGCGAGGTTCTTTCTGAACTGAGCGAACGGGAAGTCGGTCCGAAAACCGGGAATCGACTCGAGCTTGTCCAGCGTTCCGCCGGTGTGGCCGAGCGAACGGCCTGAGACCATCGGCACTTTCGCCCCGCAGGCCGCAACCAGCGGCGCCAGGATCAGAGAGACCTTGTCCCCGACTCCGCCGGTCGAGTGCTTGTCCACCTTCGGACCCGCTATGCTCGACAGGTCGAATACGTCGCCGGAGTTCATCATCGCGAGTGTGAGGGCAGCGGTCTCCTCGACCGTCATCCCGCGGAAAAAGATGGCCATCAGCATCGCCGCCATCTGGTAGTCAGGCACCCTGCCCGCCGCGTAGGCGGACACGAGCTCCTCGATCTCCTCATCGCTCAAGCGGCCTTTGTCGCGCTTGCGCCGAATCAGCTCATACAATTGCATGGAAGACAAACGCATGATACCACCCCCCGCACCGCTGTCAAACGATGATTCGGTTGCTGACCGTACCCTCAACATACAACACTGCGGGCGGGATTCGGCAGCAGAACCCCGCCCGCTTTGCAGACCGAGCCATCACGGAGCGA
>CAZSUX010000076.1:0-11045 GCA_964610135.1 uncultured bacterium
GGTGCCGATCCGGAACCGGACGTCGAAGAATCGCTCGACCACGTTCCCGAAGTTCCTGATTCGCGCCCTCGGTATCACCACGTCGCCGGTACGCACCGTGCCGGTCGGAACCACAATCGCAAGCGCACCGACGTCGTGCATAGGCGGCCCGACCACGCGTATCGAGTCCCTGATAGTATCATTGGCCATGTCCTCGTCCCCGACTAACGCCGTGTAGCACGTCACCGCGAGCTGTCCAACCGGCTCGGCCGTCCAGGACGGAAACACGACTGTGTCAGACAACCCCGGCGCCAGTGTCTCTTGTGCCGCCTCGGAGTAGCCCGCGCCGATGTCCAGTGTCAGCGGGAATGCAGCTAAGGTCTGACCGAAGTTGCGGACGACCACGCTCGGCGCATAGACTCTCCCGGACTCGGGTGTCCCCGGCGGTGACAGAATCTCGACTGGACCGACGTCCAGATTGAGCGACCGGACCACGCGCACTGAATCGCTGACTGTGTCGTTGGCCGGGTTCTCGTCGCCGGTCAGACCGGTGAAGCAGACGACCGGCGATGTCCCAACCGGCCCGGCCGTCCAGACCGGGAATCGGACCGTATCGCTGAACCCAGCAGGAAGCGTATCCTGAACTGTGCGGCTGTACCCGGCTCCGATGCGCATCGTAACCGGGAATACGTCGGCCGACGTTCCGAGGTTCTTCACAAGGACTATCGGTTCAACCACGGTGCCCGAATCGACAATGCCGGTGGGCGCGAGGATGCGAACCGGGCAGACGTCATGCTTGTGGCGGTACCCGATGACAGTAACGCTCTGGCCATAGCGGTTCGCCGTGTATACGAAATCCCCAGCCGCCGGAGCAGTCACTCCCCACGGTGCGTGGCCGGTCGGTATCTTCGCGACAACCGAGTCGGCCGCGGTCTGCACCACCGACACCGTATTCTCGCCGCTGTTGACGATATAGGCGTAGTCGGTGCCCGGGAACATGGTCATGCCGACCGGGCCGAGGCCTGATATGAAACTGTCGACGACCACGTTATCTGATGTTCGAATGACAAACACTCTGGACCCACCGTATGGCGTGACGAGAACGCAACTCCCGTCATTCGTCGCACAGACTCGGTGCACGCTGCAACTGAGCGGCACGGTCGCGAAAACGCTGTTGTCCGCGGTCCGAATCACCGAAACGCTGTTGCTGCTACGGTTGGCAACATAGACGTACTGCCCATTGGGCAGACAGGTGATACCGCGCGGGACGCTGCCGACCGGAACCGTTGCGACGACGGTGTTATCCACGGTCCTGATAACCGAGACAGTGTTGCCGCCGTTGTTGGACACGTAGGCGAAGTCGCCGGACGGCCGGAAGGCAATCAGACAGGGACTCGCCCCAACCGGTACCGTGGCCACCACGACGTTGTCCGCTGTCCGGATGACCGACACCGAATTGCCGTGCTGGTTCGAAACGTAGACGTAATCTCCGTCCGGACTCGCCGACAGCTCCCACGGAGATTCACCGGTTGGGACCGTGCCGACAACAGCTCGGTCGGTCAACCGGACCACGGTGACGTAGTCGACGGTCTCGTTCCCGACGTACAGGTACTCCCCATTCGGCAGGGCCGTGACGTTGGTCGGATCGCCACCCACAGGAATCTGCGCGACAACCGAATCCGGGAAGCCCTCTTCGGGCCTCCCCGACCAACCTTGTGCGTGAGCTGCCCCAGTGACAACCAGCAAGGCAAAGGACGCTGCGGCAGCCATTCGCGTCATGCCGCTCACGCGCAGATGATAGGAAGGGCTCAGTCCGTGTCAAGTCCCTCCCTCGGCAGCCTGTGATGGCATACCCCCCCCCGCCCATCTGACAGGCTGAGACGCCCGCGCGGTCTTGACTGTCAGACTAGACGAGGCTATTATTGCCCCCTGTGGTTGAGACAAACAGGATGACATCCCTACGGGCTGGGAAGCAGCTGTTCGGCCGTCCCGGCATTACCATGCAAAGAGGCATACTTGGCTGAAGAAAAGCCGCTCCGCGATTTCTACGCGGTGCTGGGAGTGGAGCGCGACTCCAGCGACAACGAAATCCGCGCGGCATACATCGAACTCGTGAAGTCGTCCCACCCGGACCGGCTGGGGACTTCCCCTAGTGCGTCGGAGTGGAAGGAGGCAAACGAGCAGCTTGCCCGGTTCAACGAGGCATTCTTCGTTCTGGGCGACCCGGTCAGGCGCAAGCAGTACGACAGCGGACATGCGCCGGGGACCGGCGCCCCTCCCGAGGAGGAACAGCCCCCTCGGGAGCAGATGTACATCATCGTCACCGGGAGCTCGATGCCGGACCGGAACCGTGTGATAAAGGCGCTGCTCGATGACCACGTCATCGCCGCCTACCACTCGTATATCACTCACTGTATATTCTGCACCTCCAAGCTTACGGCAACCGACATATCCAACAGCATTGTGAAGAACTTCGGCGCGTCGAACAACCCCGTATTCCTCGTGACCGAAGCCTCCGGTGAGATTAAGGGCCGCTTGTCGATGGGCGCATGGCAGTTCATCAGGAAGAACACCCAGGCGTCCGTCCGTGGATGGAAGTGAAGCAGAAGCATCGTGAGGAACACCGAGTGCACCGTCTACATCGGGACTAGACGCGGGCGGACCTGGGCCTACCGCCGGGACAAGGACGGGTGGACGCAGACCGGGCCGACCGGTAAGACCCGGCGCCTCACCGCCGAGCAGCTCCTGTCGCACATCCTGCCGCCGCTCGCAGACCGGAGCCCCGCCATCGTCCGCGTAGTACCGGACAGCGCCAGGATGAAGCGGCGGCCCGGGCTTCGCCTCTCGCTGACCCGTAGCTGCCACTCCTGACTCCCGGCTGCCGACTCCGGACTGGCCCCATCCTCAGATTTGACTTCGCGGCCGGACGAGAATAGACTCGACCGTTAGCGTCATCCGACTGCACACCGTATCCAAGAAGGAGGTTCGATGTACGCCATCATGCTTGCCGCGCTGGTCGCGGTGAACGTCAATTCCCACATCGACTCGGTCGTGGTCTATCCCGACCAGGCGATGGTAGTCCGCAAGGCGACCGCTGATGTGAACGGCTCAACCCAGCTCGTGTTCGCCGAGCTGCCCGGCATCCTCGATGACAACTCGGTCCGCATCCGCGTGCCCGGCCTGAAACTGGGCGAAGTGCAGGTGAAGCCGACCTACCTCGCCGAGCCGACGCCGCGCGTGAAGCTGCTCGAGGATTCATTGAAGCGGCTCGACCGCCGGGCCAAGGTACTCGCCAATGAGAAGGCGATGCTGGCGGCGAAGATGGAGTTCCTTGCCTCGGTCAAGGCAGCCGGACCGGACCAGATGTCGAAGGAGCTGTCCGGCGGCAAGGTGGACCCGAACAACTGGAATGCGGCCATCGGCTTCCTCGGCACCCAGATGATGGCGGTGAGCGGACGCCAACTCGATCTGGACGAGCAGGCGTCCGAGCTTTCCCGCGTGCGCCGGGCCATTGCGCAGGAGCTGGCCGACGTACGGGCACGCGTGGAGAACCGGAAGACCGTGGTGGTCGACGTGGCCGCGGCGGAACCGGGAAGCTACGCCATAACCCTGAGCTACCGGCTGCCGGGCGCGGTGTCGTGGGAGCCCTACTATGAGCTGCGGGCGATGCCCGCCGACGAGACCGTCACGCTCGCCTACTACGTACGGATGGAACAGGGCTCGAACGAGGACTGGAACGGCGTGGCGATGATGCTCTCAACCGCGCGGCCTTCGGCCGGCGGTGTCGCGCCCGAGCCGCGGCCGTGGTACGTGGACCTGGCTGAGGCGCAGAGCTACAAGCTCATCTCGAGGCAGGAACGCGCGTTGAGTCAGTTGGCCGGACTGCAGGCCGGCACCGAAGACTATCATCGGGGCGTGGCTGCACAGGCCGCCGTCCCGCAGGCCGTGCCGGTCGAGGCCGGCATTTCGCTCCAATACGCGATGCCCGGCCGCATCACCCTGAAGAGCGGCGAGGACCCGAAGAAGTTCTTCCTGACCGATACGAAGATGGCGGCAGGGTTCAGCTACTACGCCTACCCGCGGGTGCGCACCGCACCCTACCTGCGCGCCAGCCTGCAGAACGGCTCCGACTTCGTGTTCCTCGCGGGCAAGGCGAACACCTACGTCGGCGACGAGTTCACTGGCAGCACTTCGCTGCCCAACGTCGCGCCGGGCGAGTCGGCCAGCCCTAGCTTCGGCGTCGACGACCGGATGAAAGTTCACCACCGGCGCATCCGGCTGCTTACGTCGCGCGCCGGCCTCTTCTCCAGGCGCACGCGCACGGAGTTTGAGTTCAAGACCACCATCGAGAACTACCACACAAAGCCGGTGACGATGACGCTTGTCGAGCAGATACCGACCTCGGCCAACAGCGACATCAAGGTCGGACTGACGAAACTCGAGCCGCGGGGTTGGGTCGAGAACAAGGACAACGGGACCTACACGTTCACGTTCGAGATGAAGCCGCAGGAGAAGCTGGTCGTGAACATCAGCTATGTCGTCGAGTACCCGACCACCACGAAGATCGCCGGGCTGTTCGACGCCATCAACCCGGCGCGTTCGCTCGAGCTGAACCGAATGTACGACGAGCAACAGATGAAGAAGCGATAGCCGGATTGCCTCCCGGCGTTTCTCCGGTAGAATACCAGCCATGAACCCGCTGATATTCAGAGAGTACGACATCCGCGGCATCGCGGAAACCGAGCTGCATGACGACGAGGTGTACCGGCTTGGCCAGGCCTTTGGCACCTCTGCACTCGAGCGTGGTGCGACGTTCTGTCCGGTCGGCCGCGATATCCGGCTTTCCGGCCCGCGCATCCAACGGGCGCTGACTGACGGCCTGCTTTCGACCGGGCTCGATGTCATTGACATCGGCGTGGTGCCGACGCCGGTCTTCTATTTCTCGCAGTTCTTCCTCGATTCCCGCGCCGGGATGATGGTGACCGCCAGCCACAACCCGCCGCAGTACAACGGATTCAAAGTGGGAATGGAGAAGACGACCATCTACGGCGAGGAAATCCAGCTTCTGCGCCGCCTGATGGAGTCAGGCAGGTTCAAACAGGGCAAGGGCAGGCCCAGCTCGAGGGATGTCATTCCGGCCTACCTCGGGACAGTCCGTTCCAAGGTATGTATCCCCAACCCGCTCCGCGTGGCGTTCGACCCGGGCAACGGCGCCGCCGGCGTACTGCTCGAGCGGCTCTTTGCCGGTACCAAAGTCAGCCCCGAGTACATCAACCTGCAGCCGGACGGCAACTTCCCGGCCCACGTACCTGACCCGACCGTCCCCAAGTACATGAAGCAGCTGATCGACCTGGTGCTGGCCAAAGGCTTTGACTGCGGCATCGGGTACGACGGCGACTCCGACCGCATCGGCGCCATCGACGAAAATGGAGTATCGGTGTACGGCGACCGGCTGCTCGGCATCTGCGCGACCGAGGTCATCCAGAAGCACCCGGGCGCAAAAATAGTGTTCGAGGTCAAATGCTCGCAGGCGCTGGTGGAGTACATTGAGCGTATCGGCGGGACGCCGCTGATGTGGAAGACCGGCCATTCTCTCATAAAGGCGAAGATGAAGGAAGAAGGCGCTTTGCTCGCGGGCGAGATGTCCGGCCACATGTTCTTTGCGGACGACTACTACGGGTATGACGATGCCCTGTTCGCCTCCCTGCGTTTGCTCAGCATTATCTCCTCCACCGGCCGCAGACTCTCCGACCTCGCGGCCGAAATGCCGTCGTACCCGACCACGCCGGAACTGCGTGCGGAGTGCCCGGACGAACTCAAGTTCGGAATCGTAGACGAGGTACGAGACTACTTCCGCGGCAAGTACAAGGTCATCGACATCGACGGCGCCCGGGTCGTCTTCCCGGACGGCTGGGGACTCATCCGCGCCTCGAACACGCAGGCCGTACTGGTCCTCCGCTTCGAGGCGAAGACCCAGCGGCGGCTTGCTGAGATCCGTCAGCTCTTCTACGACCAGCTGGCCAAGTACCCGCAGGTGAAACTGCCTGAGTGAGGAAAGGACAAAGGACGAAGCCCAAAGGACAAAACAAGGCGAAGGGACAAAGTCCCGAGCCCTGGAGTTCTTCGCCTCAATACCCCCGAGGCCCCTTTCTTCTTCCCCGCGTGCTTTGTCCCTGCCGCTTTGTCCCTCTCCTGACTCTTCTCGCTTAGTCCTTTGTCCTTGATACTTCGTCCTTTGCCGTGAGCTGGATCACCAAGCGCGTCAGTCGCCTCGTACACAAGTCCATTAGCTCCAGCCGCCTGATCGCGGATGGCGAGACGGTCGTCGTCGGAATCTCAGGCGGCGCCGACAGTCTCTGCCTGCTCCACTTGCTCGAGTCCCTGAATCGCACGGGCAGACGCAATTGGGACCTACACGCGGTGCACGTCGACCCGGGGTATGGCGGCTGGAACCCGGCACGGATCGTGAGGGTCTGCAAGACGGTCGGCATTGACTGCACCGTCCTCCATGGCGACGGGCAAGGAAGCACCAAACGGGCCGGCCACGACTCCTGCTACGTCTGCGCGCGGAAGCGCCGCCAGGCCCTGTTTTCGTTCTGCGGGGAAGCCGGAAGCTCGCGCTCGCCCACAACCTGGACGACGTAAACGAGACCTTCCTAATGAACCTGCTCTACACCTCCTCGGCCAGGACCATCCTGCCTGCCCAACCGCTGTTCGGCGGCAGGCTGGTAATTGTCCGGCCGCTCTACTACGTGGACAAGGAACTGGTCCGGCGCTACCTGAAAGGTAGCGGGATACGACCGGTGCGTAATTGCTGTCCGTTCGGGCGCTCCAGCTCGCGCTCGGCCGTCCGCCGCTTCCTGGAGCGCCTCTATGCCAAGGACCCGCGGATCCGGACCAACCTCTTCACCGGCTTGCACAACTTGAAGCCCAACTACCTTCCGAAGCCGAAGTCCTCCCCCGCACGCCTGACGGAGCCATCCGGAAAGAGAGAGGCGACCCGAAGGCCGCCTGATAGCCCCATGCGGATTTGAACCGCAGTCTCCTGGCTGAGAACCAGATGTCCTAGGCCAGACTAGACGATGGGGCCTTGCCGCAGAATACTAGTCGGTATCAGACCCGAGTCAAGCAACGCCCGCGGATACCGGCTGCAGTGTTGCGGAGAAAGAAGAACCTAGGCCTGCGTGGTGCCGGCCGCGCGCTTGCCCTGCTTCTTGCGCACGCGCTGCCCCTTGTATCTGATACCCTTGCCCCGGTACACGTCGGGCGGCTTGGTGCCCTGGATGACGGCGGCAAGCTGACCGACCGCATGGCGATCGGTCCCGCGCACGGATATCTCGAACATCTGCAGTTTGGTGTCGTCCGGGTCAGGTACCTGGCTGACGTCCATTGTTATCCCGGCGGGAGCGGTGAAGTCAACCGTATGGGAAAATCCGCAGCTGACCTGAACGCCTTCCTTGGTCTTCTGCGCTTTGTACCCCATGCCACGCAGCTCAAGCACCTTCTGATAACCCTGCGTCACTCCGACGAAGGCGTTGCCGAGGTGCGCCCGCAGCGAACCGACGTGAACGCGCGCGCCCGCGGGTTCGGAATTTACCGTCAGCTGGCTATCCGTCACCTTCACTGTCAACCCGCCAAGTACCGGCACTGTCAGCGTACCGAGCTTGCCTTTGACGGTCACCTGGCCGGGCTGGACCTTCACGTCCACACCGGCTGGGACTGTCAATGATCGGTATGACTTGGCCATAGTTACCAGACCTTACACAGGGGTTCGCCGCCGACGCGTTTGCGGCGCGCGTCGCGGTCGGTCATCACTCCGCGTGACGTCGTCAGAACTGCCACGCCCAGACCGCCGATGATCTTCGGTATGTCGTCCGTCCCAACGTGAATTCGGCGGCTCTGCCGCGAGAGTAACTCGATGCCGCGGATCACCGAGGCGCCTTCCTCGTCGTACTTCAAACTGATGATGATACGCTTGGCGAGGCCTTCACCTTCAACCTGGAAGTTGCTGATGAAGCCCTCTTCCAGCAGTACCCGCGCCAACTCGTACTTCATGCGCGCGTAGGGCGCGGAGACTTCCTTCTGCCGGATGCGGAAACCGTTCCTGATACGGGTCAGGAAATCAGCAAAGGGGTCCAAAACTCCTCCTCACCAGGTTGCCTTGCGCACGCCCGGTATCTCGCCGCGCAGCGCCAGGTCGCGGAAGCAGAGCCGGCAGAGCATGAACTCCCGGTATACGGCGCGCGAACGGAAACAACGCATGCAACGGCTGTGCTTGCGCACCTTGAACTTGGGCTCCTGCTGCGACTTGACGATCCAGCACCTTCGCGCCATCGCTATTTGCCCTTGGCGAACGGCAGCCCCAACTCGGCGAGCAGTGCCCGTGCTTCGTCGTCGTGCTTGGCGGACGTATGGAAAGTAATGTTCATGCCAAATACCTTCTTTACCTTCGACACTTCCAGTTCCGGGAATATCGCCTGTTCCTGCAGCCCCATGCTGTACCCACCCCGCCCGTCGAAGGAGTCCGGTTTGAACCCCTGGAAGTCACGAATCCGGGGTGAGGCGAAGTTGAACAGCCGGTCGACGAACTCGAACATCCGGTCGCCGCGAAGTGTCACCTTCACGCCGAGCGGCAATCCTTCACGTATCTTGTACGTTGAGAGGGCACGCTTCGCCACGGTGCGGCAGGGCCGCTGGCCGGTAATCGTGCCGATGTCCTCGCTGATCAAGTCCAGCACCTTGACGTCGGCGACCGCATCCTTGGTCGTCGTGTTGACCACGACCTTCAACAGCCGCGGTACCTGGTGCCGGTTCTTGTAGCCAAAGCGCGCAATCAGCGCCGGAACGACGCGCTTCGAGTAGTCCTGCTCCAGCCTGGGCGTCATGCGTCTATGATCTCGTCGCATTTGCGGCAGATGCGCACGCGCCGTCCATCGTGGGGTTCGCGCCTGACTCGGGTCCGCTTGCCGCACTTCGGGCAAAGGAGGGCAACATTCGATACATCCAACGCGTTGGGCAGGTCGACAATCCCGCCCGGCTTGCTCGTGCCCCGGGCCCGCTGGTGCTTCTTGGCGAGGTTGAGTCCCTCGACAAAAACACGGTAGCGGCCGCTGTCCTTGGCGAGTCTGAGCCGCAAGATCTTGCCGCGCCGACCCCGCTCTTCACCGGTGATGACCTCTACCAGGTCGCCTTTGCGCAGGTACATCTCAAACCACCTCGGCGGCAAGCGACACTATCTTCGTGTACTTCCGCTCACGCAACTCACGCGCCACCGGCCCGAAGACGCGGGTCCCCTTGGGCTCGCCCTTGTCGTCAACCAACACGCAGGCGTTGTCGTCAAACCGGACATAGGTCCCGTCCGGTCGACGTTGCTCTTTGCGACAGCGCACCACGATCGCCTTCGACTTCTCACCGCACTTCACCGTGCCGTTCGGCAGCGCATCCTTGACCGTCACCATGACCGTGTCGCCGAGCCAGCCGAATCTGCGCCTCGACCCCCCGTAGACCCTGATGACCATCGCCAGCCGAGCCCCGGAATTGTCGGTCACGACCAGCCGGCTGAAATCCTGTATCACAGTTTCTTCACCACCCGCCAGCGCTTCAGTCTCGACATCGGCCTTGTCTCGATCAGTTGCACCCTGTCACCCTCGCGGCACTCGGCCCGCTCGTCGTGTGCATAGAGCTTAGTCCGCTTACGGATGTACTTCTTGTACTTCGGGTGCAGCTCCAGCCGATGGACCGTGACCACGACGGTCTTCTGCATCTTAGCCGACGCCACCTTGCCGACTACGGTACGGCGATTCTCACGCATCGTTCTTCTCCCCGGGCTTGGCCTCGTCCGCGATCTCCTTCGCACGCAGCACGGTCAGGCATCGGGCAACGTCATGCCGCAGCAACCGCAATCGGAGCGGGTTCGGCAGCTCTTCCGCCGACCGGCGCAGCCGCAGTTTGAACTGCTCGTCCCGCAACTCGGCCAGTTTGCGCCGGACCTCGTCCTGTGTCATCTCGCGAAGCTCAGAAGCCTTCATAGTTCATCTCTCCACGGACCACAACCCGCGTGCGGCACGGCATCTTGCTGCCGGCCTGGTGTAGGGCGTGGCTCGATTCGGCCGGGGTCAGACCGCCGAGTTCAAACATCACTGTGCCCGGCTTCACCACGGCGACCCAGAACTCCGGCGTGCCCTTGCCCTTACCCATTCGGGATTCTGCCGCTTTCTTTGACACCGGCTTGTCCGGGAAAACCCTGATCCACATCTTGCCGGTCCGCTTCAACGACTTGGAGAGGCAAATCCTCGCGGCCTCGATCTGGCGCGCCGTTATCCAGCAGGGCTCAAGCGCCATCAGCCCCTGGTCGCCGAAATCGACCCGGTTCGCGCGCGTGGCCTTGCCGCTCATCCGGCCCCGCATCGCCCGGCGGTACTTCACCCGCTTCGGCATCAACATCGCCTAGGCCCTCTCCCCAAGCGTAGCGTCGCCCTTGTAGATCCAGACCTTCACACCGACCGTGCCGGCAATAGTCTTGGCGACGTCGGTGGCGTAGTCAATATCCGCTTTCAGTGTGTGCAGCGGCACGCGGCCCTCCCGATACCATTCGGTCCGGGCGATCTCATGACCGCCGAGTCGGCCGGCCACCATCACCTTGATACCGGGTGCGCCGAGACGCATTGCCTGCATCACGGCCCGCTTCATTGCCCGGCGATGGGCGACCCGCTGCTCGAGTTGCCGGGCGACGTTCTGGGCGACAAGTTTCGATTCGAGTTCCGGCACCCGCACAACCTCGACCATGATCTGCACGTCCCTCCCGATCAGCGTCTTCAGTTCCTCGCGCAGGGCGTCGAGTGCCTGCCGTCTCGTACCAAACACCATCCCCGGCCGGGCGGTGAAGACCGTTACCGTTGTCCGGTTCGCCACTCGTTTGATCAGGACGTCCGAGACCATCGCATCAGTGAGCTTCGTCTCGATGTAACGGCGGACTTTCAGGTCCTCATGCAGGTAGCCGGCGTAGCCCTTTTTCGAGAACCAGGACGATTTCCAGTCTTTGCTGATCCCGAGCCGGAAACCGATCG